>JAYVCO010000522.1:0-6971 GCA_043749935.1 Planctomycetia bacterium | reverse complement strand
GCTATTATTGTCGGTCTCGGTGATTGCCGCGCTGGCAAAGGCCTGTCCGTTAGCTATGGGGGAAAATGCATGGACTGCCGAGCTGACCGAAACGTGAGTCAGAACATTCGTTGCGTCAACGTTGAAACCAAGAGTGATGCCCGGGTCGCCGTCCAACGTGATCGAGAGCTCCTTGATGGTGCCGAGCAAGGGACCGCCGCCAGTGGCATAGACGTTCACAGGCGAGGGCAAGTCCCACTGATAACTATCAGTGAACTGAGGAACCGCCACTTGGAATGACCCCGATCCGCTTCCATTCTGAAAGTCGATCTGGACCGAGTTAAGAAGTTCGGCGCGAGCTGACGCAGCCGAGAAGAGAATCGCCGCAGTGCCAATGATGGCACAGATGACACGCGAGAAACGGGGGGCTAGTCGCGTTGCGGTGTAGGTCATTAGCATTCTGCCTTAATTCGTGATGAGCTCAGTGCGGTTTGGCCTGCCGATGAATATAACGACTGTAGGGGTGGTGCTGTCAAGAACTAGACTGAAAAATCTTTTAAATTCTTGCGGTCCGTGTTCCCGAGGTTTCCCCAACTATCCCCCCACAATAACCGCGGTTTTTGGAATTGCAAGCATTACTTCACAATTTTTTAAGAAAATATTCCGGCAAACCAGATCGCCAGCCGCCAGGGGCCAATGCCGGCCACTTTCCTTGACGGCCGATACGATACTATCCTACCATGGCTAGCACGCTTCTTTCCTCGCGATTTCCCTTATGTCTTCCACTAAAGTCGCCATCGTCGGGCTGGGCACTGTCGGCACCGGAGTCGCACGGCTTTTGCTGGAATTTGGCGATCGCACCGCTCGCCACGCCGGAAGGACCATGACCCTCCAACAAGTCGTGGTGCGGGACCTAAACAAGCCCCGAGGCGTGAAATTGCCGGCTGGCGTCCTGTCCGACGACATTCAGCGCATCATTGCCGACCGAGAAATTACCGTAGTGGCACTACTAATGGGGGGTCTTGAGCCGGCCAAATCGATCGCGCTCGATTTGCTGGCCAGCGGCAAGGACATTGTCACAGCCAACAAAGCGCTCTTGGCTACGCACGGGCCAGAGCTGTTTGATCGCGCTCGCGAGCTTGGACGATCAATCGCGTTCGAGGCCTCGGTCGCCGGCGGCATTCCGATTATTGCCAACATCAGCCAGTGTCTTTCCGCCAACCAGATCCAATCGCTCCATGCGATCCTCAATGGCACCAGCAACTACATCCTGACGCAGATGGAGGCCTACGGCGCATCATACGGCGCAGCGGTCCGCGAAGCGCAGCGTCTGGGCTACGCAGAGGCCGACCCGGCGATGGATGTCGATGGCAGCGACGCGGCGCAAAAACTGGCGATACTCGCCCATCTTGCGTTCGGCGCGCGCGTGGATTGGACCGACATCCCGCGACAGGGCATCGACACGTTGGATTTGGCCGACTTGCGCTATGCCAAAGAGCTGGGATATCGCATCAAGCTCCTGGCCGTCGCACAATTGGGTGCCAGCGGACTGGAACTGCACGTGTCGCCCACTTTGGTCAAGCTGGGCAGTCCGCTCGCCGAGGTTCGCGGAGCCTACAACGCGATCAGCGTGGTGGGAGACGCGGTCGGACGCGTGTTTTTTTCCGGCTTGGGAGCGGGGCAAATGCCGACAGCATCAGCCGTCGTGGCCGATCTGATCGATACGGTTGTAGGTCGCTCGGCCATCACGTTTCGCACGTTGGAACTGTGGTCCAAACAAGGCGCACGAGTGGCAGCCAGCGACTATGGTGACGTCTCGGGCCGATATTACCTGCGGTTCAACGTGGCCGACGAACCGCGCGTGTTGGCCGAGATTGCCGGCGCACTAGGGGAACAAAACATCTCGATCGCTTCGGTTATCCAGCATGAAGCCGAAGAGGGAAGCCAAGGCGTTGTCCCGCTGGTCATCATGACGCACAATACCACCGAAGGCGCCATGTGCCGCGCGATCGATGTCATCGACCGACTCTCATTCATGCGCGGCCGGAGTGTTCGCATGCGGGTCCGCGATTGAAACAGTGCGTTCGAATCATTTCCCTCAGCAACCGATTGCTTCCAGATGAAATTTGCTTTGGTCATTCCCGACGGTTGTGCCGATGAACCGCAGGGCTCGCTGGGTGGCAAAACCCCGCTCCAAGCCGCGGACATCCCGGCGATGGACGCGGTCGCCGCTCAGGGTGTAGTCGGACGCGCCAATCATGTTCCCGCCGACCTGCCCGCCGGTTCGGATGTCGCCAATCTGAGCCTGCTCGGCTACGATCCGCACGCCTATTTCACGGGCCGAGCGCCGCTCGAGGCCGCCGCCCAGGGAATTCAATTGGGGCCCAACGACTGCGCCATTCGCTGCAATCTGGTGACGGTCGAAGACCAAACCATGCGTGACTTCACGGCCGACCATATTTCGACCGAAGAGGCCACCGATCTGCTGGCAACTCTGCAGGCGGAACTGGGCGGCGAAAAGCTGGAATTCATCCCCGGCGTTAGTTATCGCAACCTGCTCGTGTGGCGCGGAGGCAAAATCGCGCCGCCGTTCACCGCCGATACTCGCGCGACGCCGCCGCACGATTTGACCGACAAATCCGTGATCGATGATTTCCCACGCGGGCCGGGCAGCGACCTGCTCAACCAACTGATGAGTGACAGCGTGGCGATTTTCGCCAATCACCCGGTCAACCTGAAACGACGGCAGCAGGGCCGGCTACCGGCGACGAACATCTGGCTCTGGGGCCAAGGCCGCACTCCGGCGGTCCCGCCGTTTGCGCAAGTCTATGGCAAACAAGGTGCCATGATCACCGCGGTCGACTTGTTGCGCGGCCTGGCCGCGCTCATCGGCTGGCGTCGCATCGAAGTCCCGGGCGCGACCGGCTATTTGGATACCGACTATGCCGCCAAAGGACGCACGGCAATCGACGCCTTGAACGAAACCGATTTCATTTGCGTCCACGTCGAAGCCACCGACGAAGCTTCGCACGAGGGCAATGCCACGGCCAAGATCAAGGCCCTGGAAGAGATCGACCGGCACATCGTCGGGCCATTGCACCGCGCACTGGCGGCACAGGGCGAGTATCGGCTGATGATCAGTCCTGACCATCCCACGCCACTACGCACCAAAACGCACAGCCACGGCGCGGTGCCGTTTGCAATTGCGGGCAGCGGAATCGTGCCCGACAGATTTCGCACCTACGATGAACCTTCGGCAGATAATTCCGAATTGTCATTCGACGAGGGCTGGAAGCTGATGCGCTTTTTTCTGGGTACATGATTTTTCTAACTGCGCAGCTCGACCGAACCAACGAACTCTTGTGTCTCTCGTGAATCTGAGGATTTCGCTGTCATGCCTTTGATCGTGCAGAAGTTTGGCGGAACCAGTGTGGCTGACAGCCAGAAGATTCTGGCGGCGGCCCGCAAGGCGGTGCGCGCGCACCAGGACGGCAATCAGGTCGTGATGGTGGTGAGCGCCATGGGCCACAACACGGATCTGCTGGTCGAGCTGGCTGCGCAAATCACGGACCAGCCCCCTGCGCGCGAGATGGACATGCTGCTCTCGACCGGCGAGCAAGTGAGCGTGGCACTGATGGCGATGGCCATCCATTCGTTGGGCTATGAGGCAATCAGCCTGACCGGAGCGCAAATCGGCATCAAGACCGACAGCACGCACACAAAGGCCCGGATTCAATCGATTTCGACCCAACGCATGCGACGCGCGCTCGACGAGGGCAAGATCGTGATTGCCGCCGGATTCCAGGGCATCGATGAGGATTTCAACATCACCACGCTGGGCCGCGGCGGCAGCGACACCACGGCCGTGGCACTGGCGGCCGTGCTCGAAGCCGATGCCTGCGAGATCTATACCGACGTCGACGGCGTCTACACGACCGATCCCCGGCTATTGCCCGAAGCGCGGCACATCAAGGGGGTCAGCTACGACGAAATGCTCGAATTGGCCAGCCTGGGCGCCGGCGTGATGCACAATCGTTCGATCGAGTTTGCCAAAAAATTCTCCGTGCCCATTCACGTCCGCACCAGCTTTAGCGACGTGCCAGGCACGATGATTACGCCACTGCCAGAAGCCTTCGACCAGCCGGTCGGCGGAGCGGCGCTAGCGAAGGACGAGGCCCGCGTGACGATTTTGGGGGTGCCCGACAAACCCGGGACCAGCCTGGCGATTTTCTCCAAGGTTGCCGCCAAGGCGATTTCGGTGGACATGATCGTGCAAAACGTGGGGGCCGATGGGATTGCCGACATTTCATTCACCGTGCTCAAGGACGATCTGCGCTCCACCTTGAAAGCCGCGGAACAGGCGGCTCAGGAGCTCGAGGCCGAGGGCGTGGGTCACGACGATGACGTGGCGAAGATTTCGGTCGTCGGCCTGGGAATGGCCAGGCAAACGGGCGTCGCCCGGCGGATGTTCCGAGCTCTGGCCGACGCGGACGTCAACATCCTGATGATCACGACCAGCGAGATCAAGATCTCGGTGCTCGTGGCCCGCAGCCAGGCCGTCGCTGCCTTGCGAGCGGTACACCAGGCGTTCGACCTCGATAAGCCACCGGCAGGTGCGACGGCGCCAGACCGCACGCCAGCCAGGCCGGCCCGGGCCAGCGATGCCGTGGCCGTCGTGGCGCGATTACAGAAAATGGAAGAGTTGACGATCGACGACATTTCGCTCGACGATACGCAGGCGCGGCTCACGATCAGCGGTGTGGCGGACCAGCCGGGCATCGCCGCGGCCGTGTTCGACGCGGTGGCCGACGGCGGGATCTTTGTCGACATGATCGTCCAGAGCTTCGGACGCGAAGGCAAAGCCAAGCTCAGCTTCACCGTGCCCCAAGCACAATACAAGCAATGCCTCGACCTGCTCAACAGCTTGGTCGACCGTTTGCACTGCGGCCCGATCAGCGGCAGTCCGAAAGTCGCCAAGCTTTCGGTTTCCGGCATTGGGCTGCGCAGTCACACCGAAGTGGCCATTCGCACGTTTCGCTGCTTGTCGGAGGCGGGCATCAACGTCGACATGATCAGCACCAGCGAAGTGCGAGTCAACGTGGCCGTCGACGGTCAACACGGACAGAAAGCCCTCACTTGCTTGCAGCGGGCATTTGCCGACGCTCGGCAATAGAAGCTCTAGCGAGGTGGCCTTTCCTAGTTGTCAGCTACTTGGTGCCACAATGGCAGCCGACACATTTCGCCGCGCTACTGCTCGCCCAGCACGTCATTGAGCACTTCCTCGGAAACGAAGATCGGCAACGGCGGATCGCAGGTGACGGCCACGGCAATCGCGTCGGACGGACGGGCGTCGATTTCGATCAACTCCCCCTCGTGTCGAACCCGTAGCTTGGCGAAGTACGTGTGCTCCTTGAGCTCGCTGATCACGACGTCCTGTAACTCGGCCCCCAAGTTTTCCACGATGTTCACCAGCAGATCGTGCGTCAGCGGGCGGGGCGAGTGATATTGCTTCACGCGGCGATCGATGCTGGTCGCCTCGAATATTCCGATCAGAATCGGAAACGTCCGCTCGCCTTCGACTTCCTTGAGATAGATCACCTGCTGATCGTTGATTTCGCTGATGATGATCCGCGACAACTCCATGTGGACCGGCATGTACGGGCCCCCTGCGATGATTCTTGACAAGAGCGAAACCGAAGTGGAAATCGGCAGCCTCGATTATAAGTGTCCCGGTCACGGCGCGGCTAGAGGCGGACAAAAAGAATGCAGATGCCGGAATCGCGGAACAAGCGATGGAGCTTGCCGCCCGATGAGCGAACGAACAAGTCCCGTGCCGAATGAAGATTATTTCTTCGTCCGTTGCAGGGCCGTCAGCGCGGAGCGCGTCGCCGCGAGCAGCTCCTTGAGTTGTTCAAGGGCCGCGCGTTCTTTTTGGATGACCTCGGCCGGCGCCTTCTCGACGAAACTGGAGTTGGCCAATTGACGTTCCTTCCCGGCGATCGCGCCTTCGAGTTTGGCGATCTCTTTGGTCTTACGCTCGATCTCGGCCGGAACGTCGATGTGGTCGGCCAGGTCGACAAACACCTCGGCCCTCGACACGACAAAGCTGGCGCTATTGGGCGGCGCGTGCAAACCCGATCCCCAAGCGGCGGCTTGCGCACCGGCCATGGCCTCGAAATAAGGCTGCATAGGCTCTAGTAGCTGTGCCGTCGCCGCGTCGCAACGGACCGAAAACCGCATGGACGTTTTCGGCGGAATGTTCTGCTGGCTGCGTACTTTCCGCAGGCCCTCCAAAACCTCTTGAAATCTCGCAAAGCGGGCCTCGATCTGCGCGTCCTGCCGGGCGGTGTCGACCTCTGGCCAACTCGCGATCATGATACTTTCCGCCGCCGGCTCGGTCTCGGCGAGTCCGCGCTCGGGTGCCGCCTGCCCTAATAGCTGCCAGACCTCTTCGGTGATGAAAGGGACGATGGGGTGCAGCAGACGCAACAGCGCGTCGAGCGTTGACGCCAACACGCGCTGTGCGACGGTGCGCGAAGCGGGCTCTTGCAACCGGCCTTTGACCATTTCCACGTAGAAGCTACAGAACTCGTTCCAGGCGAAATCGTAGAGCACCCGGCTGGCATCGCCGTAGCGATACGCCCCCAGCGCCTCGGTCGTCTGACTGGTCACGGTGGCCAGGCGGCTGAGGATCCAACGGTCCTCGATCGCCAGCTCGCTATCGGCCACGGGTCCGGCGGTGTAGCCTTCGAAGTTCATCAGGGCAAATCGCGAGGCGTTCCACAGCTTGTTGCAAAAGTTACGCCCCAGCTCGAACCGCTCGCTGACCACGGCGCCGCGCGGCAACGCCACGTCTGCTGGCTTGCTGGCCCATTGTGTCGAAAATGGCTGGCCGCACTTCTTGCACTCGATCCGCGGCAGGATGCGGTTCTTTTTGGATGACCTCGGCCGGCGCCTTCTCGACGAAACTGGAGTTGGCCAATTGACGTTCC
>JAYVCO010000521.1:0-2185 GCA_043749935.1 Planctomycetia bacterium | reverse complement strand
AGGCGGACTTGGACTTGCTGCAGTTGGGCGCGCGCCAGGGCCGGCTCTACCTCGACGTCGTCGCCTATCCTTTCATTACCGAGGCGAAAGAGATTCTGCAAAAGAATCCTCCCCATGGTTTCGGTGTCTACCGCGACCGGCTGAAGCTAGGTGGCATCAAGATCACGATCGACGGCTCTCCGCAAGGCAAGACGGCATTCTTCACGACGCCTTACCTGACAGGCGGTCCCGCGGGACAGGCCGCGTGGCGCGGAGAGCCGACCTTTGCCAAAGA
Source organism: Planctomycetia bacterium (assembly GCA_043749935.1). Classification (GTDB taxonomy): domain Bacteria; phylum Planctomycetota; class Planctomycetia; order Pirellulales; family PALSA-1355; genus PALSA-1355. Next base: position 1,911 of record JAYVCO010000521.1, on the reverse strand, counting down.
CGAGTTTCAGCAGATGGTGAAACTCGTCTACGACAACAAACTGCAACTGATCATTCACTGCAATGGCGATGCCGCGATCGATTGGTTCCTGGAAGCCCACGAACTGGCCGCTGGCGATAGCAAGACCATCGATCGTCGCACGACCGTGATTCATTCGCAGTTTGTGCGGTTGGATCAGTTGAAGAAGTATGTCGAGTATCAGCTCATGGCGTCCTTCTATACGGAACATTGTTTTTTCTTTGGCGAGACGCACATTGCGAATCGCGGCCGCAAGCAGGCATTTTTTCTGAGTCCCATGAAGACTGCGCTCGGCCTGGGATTGCACTGCGCCAATCACACGGATTTCAATGTGGCACCTATCGACCAGTTATTCGTGATCTGGTCGGCCGTCAACCGCGTCTCGCGCGGAGGGCAAGTCATAGGCCCGGACGAGCGGATCTCGCCACTCGAAGCGCTCAAGGCCGTTACGCTTGACGCCGCTCGCATGTATACCGAGGAAAAGACCAAAGGCTCGCTTGAAGCCGGCAAGTTTGCCGACCTGGTCATCCTCGACAAGAACCCGCTCAAGGTCTCGCCGATGGCAATCAAGGACATCAAAGTGGTTGAGACGATCAAACAGGGGGTGACCGTTTTCAAGGCGTCCCCATAGCTCGACATTCTCGGATAGCCTATTGCACCGTCTCGTCGTAGCAGACCAGCTCGACCTCGTGGCCTTCGGGATCCACGACATACAGCGATCGCCAATGGACCCAGGCGTGCTCGGTCGTATGTACCGCCAGGCCCAGTTGCTCCAGCCGAAGTTTTTCGGCAGCGAAGTCTTCGCGCGCGATTTCAAACGCGAAGTGATCGACCGTCGTCGTCGCGGGATTCAGTTCTTGGTAACCGGTTTCGGCCGAGCGGTCGAACAGGGCGACCACTTGCGCGTGTCCCGCATAGCCGTCGGCGATTTTGAAGAAGGCGGCAGTGGGAAATCGCTTGATGAGCTCCAGGCCAATAATGTCCGCGTAAAACCGCTGCATGCCGTCCAGGTCTTGGACGCGCAGTGCGATTTCGCCAAGCCCTTTGATCGCGCGGCAGGTCATGGGGCGGACCTTCCTCTTCGGTTACTTGGCGAGATGGAGATCTCTGGCGCCGCTAAGTTCGCTAGCCGCCACTGGTGCCCGCGGCTTCAGCATCGGCTTTCGCCTTGGCCTCTTGCGCCGAAGAAACGTCCGGATTCGGTGTGGCGTCGCCCGGTTCGAGGCCCATCATCCACTTGATTCCGCCCAGTAGCGAGTGCAGGTATTTCTCGTTGGCCCACACTTCCTCGCGATGGCCGAGGCTCATGTGCATCACTTTGCCTTCGCCGTAATTCTTGACCCAGGCGATTGGCACCTGATAGGGCTTCTTGAGTTTGGTTTTGGCCATGTTCAAGCTCATCAGCACGTGTACCTTTTCCGGCTGCCAGTGCTTGAATTGATAGATCTCATCCTGAATTTCGAACTCGTCTCCCCAGGGCTTGCTGGCCGGATGGTTTTTGTCGTGGACGGTGACGGTCACCATCTGGTTCGATCCCCAAGGGTGCCCGTTGAACGTGCCACCGATCATTTCCCAATAGGGCTCGTACTCGTGATAGGTGTCGGCGGCTGAATGCGTGCCAATAAAGCCGTGCCCCTTCTGCTTGACCCAAACGTTGAACAAATAGTCCCGCACGTCATCGGCAAATGGCAAATTGCCCGTGGTGTAAAACAGTACGATGTCGTAATTGTCGAGCTTCTCTTTGGTCACGTCGCGAGCGACGTCCTGTGTGCAGTCGACACGGAACAAGTTGCTGGAAATCCCGAGATCCGTCATGGCGCGCTCGGCAGGCGAAAGCTTTTCGTCCTTGCGCGAAACCGATCCGTGTTTGAATCCGGCGCTCTGGGTGACCAT
>JAYVCO010000520.1:0-13166 GCA_043749935.1 Planctomycetia bacterium | reverse complement strand
GACTGATCGATCACGCGCGACAGGCGAAATTCGTCTCCGACCTGGCATTCCGCCAGAGTCTTGCTGGGCGGGACTTCGAAGGAGCCATCGGAGCGCGGGATCGGATCGCCGTGTGGATCGCAGGCTGGATGGCCCAGGAACTCGTCGATCCGGTCGATCAAACGATCGCTGACCGCGTGTTCCATGTGCTCGGCCTCCTCGTGAACCTCGTCCCAAGCGAGGTGCAAGGTCTTGACCAGAAACAGCTCAATCAAACGATGTCGCCGGACGATGCGCAGGGCCAGGGCGTTTCCGGCCGTGGTCAGCCGCACGCCTTCGTAGGGCGTGTACGTGACCAGATTGCTCTCGCTGAGCGTTTTCAGCATGCTCGTGACCGTACCCGGCGAAACGCTCAAGGCGGATGCCAGTTGGCCCGTGGCCGCCTGGCCATCCCCCGCCAGACAGACTTGAAAAATGGTTTTGATGTAGTTTTCGACTGTCAAACTTGGCAAGGGTCGCCTCCCGCCGGTTCTGTCCTTGGATGTGGCCACATGGGCATTTTAGCTAGACCAATTTTCCGTGACCACGGATGCTTGAACCAGCGCAGATTACAATTCCGACAGCTTGCCGCCCATAATCATCAGTTGCACAGATCGGCAGGCGCGGTGATGATGCACTGTGGTTTTGGCCGAGAAACACAGGATTCTCGCCCGTATATCGCAGCGATATTTCCCAGAAAGGAAGTCTCTTGGCGGCTGAACTCAAGCTCAACGAACGAGCGTACCGGCTTTGCGAGAAGTTGATCGAGGAAGCCGATTCGCTGCGGATTTCGGTCCAGGCGAGCGCCTGCGGAGCGATGCTGATCGATTGCGGCATCGGCGCACCCGGCGGTTTGGAAACCGGGCGACGGCTGGCCGAAGTCTGCCTGTCTGGTTTGGCTCGGGTCGACTTCGTGCCGTCCGCCGACGAATTCGGCACGGGCCTGGCCGTGATGGTCACGACCGACCAGCCGGTGGCCGCTTGCATGGCTTCGCAATACGCGGGCTGGCAGATCGCCTCCGGGAAATACTTCGCGATGGGTTCCGGCCCGATGCGATCGGCAGCCGCCAAGGAAGATCTGTTCGCAAAAATCGGTCACCGCGAAAAACCGGATTGCGCGGTCGGTATTCTTGAGACGCGTAAAGTTCCGCCCGACGAAGTTTGCCGAGAGTTGGCTGCCGCGTGTGGAGTTGCCGCCGAACGGCTGACGCTTTTGCTGGCACCGACGGCGTCGCTGGCCGGTTCGGTGCAAGTGGTCGCCCGCAGCGTCGAAACCGCGCTGCACAAACTGCTCGAACTGGGGTTCGATCTCGATCGTGTGGCAAGCGGCGTGGGCACGGCTCCGTTGCCGCCAACCTCGGGCAGCGACCTGGTGGCGATCGGTCGCACCAACGATGCGATCCTGTACGGCGGCGAAGTGATGTTGTGGGTGCGAGGGGACGACGAGAGCCTTGAAGCCATCGGCCCACGCGTGCCCAGCGGCGCATCGGCCGATTTTGGCCAGCCGTTTGCCGCCATCTTCGAGCGCTACGATCGCGACTTTTATAAGATCGATCCCCATCTGTTTAGTCCCGCCGTCGTGACGCTGGCGAATCTCGATACGGGCAATACATTTCGCTTCGGCCACACGTTGCCGCGTGTCATTCACGAGTCGTTCGACATTCGTCAGGTTTCGTCGTAGCGTCGATTTCGACGTACCAGTAGTTCCGTTTTTCCTGAGTTCCTTTGAATGTTGGGCACGACTTAGCCATGCACTTTGCCGTTTTGTGCTCGTCAGACAGTTGGTACTTGAAGGACTTGCAGCGCGCCGCCGCGGGCGACCACCAGATCACTCCCGTCACGTTTCGCCAGTTGAGGGCCGAATTGGGGAGCGGTGGCCCAAGATGCTTCAGCGGCAACGTCGATTTGCAACAAGTCGACGCGGTCCTGGTTCGCACCATGCCGCCGGGCACGCTGGAACAAGTCGTGATGCGGATGGACGTGCTGGGCCGGCTGGAAGCGGCTGGCAAGATCGTCGTCAATCCGGCCCGCGCGGTGGAAGCCGCGGTCGATAAATACCTGGCGAGCGCCAAACTGGCCGAGGCTCAATTGCGCACGCCGCGGACGATCGTCTGCCAGACCGTCGATGACGCGATGCGAGCTTTCGAGACTTTAGGTGGCGACATTGTTCTGAAGCCCCTGTTCGGGGCGGAAGGACGAGGCATTGCCCGGCTCAACGACGAGGCGATGGCTCAGCGAGCCTTTAGCCTGCTGGCCCCTTTGGGGGCCGTGCTTTACCTGCAAGAATTCATTCCCCATGATGGTTACGACGTGAGGGTGCTCGTGGTGGGCAAACGTATGTGGGCCATGCGGCGCCGCAATCCGCTCGATTGGCGCACCAACGTTAGCCGAGGAGCCACGCCCGAGCCGTGGGAGCTTACGTCGCAACTGGCCGACTTGGCGCGGCGTGCGGCCGATGCGATTGGTGCAACTGTGGCGGGCGTGGATTTGCTGCCGGTCGCCGATGGCGAACCGTACACGATCGAAGTCAACGCCGTGCCCGGTTGGCAGGCCTTGGCCCGAACGCTCAAGGTCGACGTGGCTCGTCGCGTGTTGGAGTATGTAGCGTCGCGAGTGCGCGGCGAAATTTCGTAGCTAACGAAACGATCGAAGTGGAAATGAGCAACCTGGTAACTTCTGAAACCGCAGTGACCGAAATGCCGGCCGGCGTCAACGTCTCGCGGCGTCTGACGGCGATGGCTGAGAGGATGCCCGACTCGCTGGCAGTGGTCGTTCCCTGCGGTCGCCGAGCAGGCCGACAAACGTATGCGACGTTCACGTTTCGGCAACTCGAAGAAGACAGCAATCGCCTGGCCAGCGGGTTGAGAGCGATGGGAGTTCGACCGGGGGCTCGTATCGCCCTGCTGGTCCGACCTGGAATGGAATTCATCGCGCTCGTTTTTGCATTCTTGAAAGCCGGTGTGGTGGTTGTGCTGATCGATCCGGGCATGGGCCGCAAGAACCTGATCCAATGCCTGACCGACGTCGAGCCCGAAGGATTCGTGGCCATTCCGCTGGTGCAGGTCATTCGCTCGATCCTCCGGCGAAGGTTTGCGAAGGCCCGCTTTAACGTAACGGTGGGCAGTCGATTGTTTTGGGATGGATTGACGCTCGACGAACTGCGCAGCCTCGGGCATAGCGAGCCCGTTTGTCATGACACGAAGGACGACGATCCGGCCGCAATTATCTTCACCACCGGCAGCACGGGCCCGCCCAAGGGGGTGCTCTATCGCCACGGCAACTTCGACCGGCAGGTCACGGAATTGGGCGAGTTTTATGGCATTCAGCCGGGTGAAATCGATTTGCCTGGGTTCCCGCTGTTCGGATTGTTCAATTGCGCGCTGGGTGTGACAACCGTGATTCCTAATATGGATCCGTCTCGGCCGGCGCGCGTCGATCCGCGTAAGATCGTCGCAGCCATTAGCGATTGGAAAGTGACTCAGGCATTCGGCTCGCCCGCGATTTGGAACAGGGTAGGGCAGTACTGTGCAAAACAGAATATTCGCCTACCGACGTTGCGCCGCGTGCTCTCGGCCGGTGCGCCGGTGCCGCCGCACGTGCTGGCTCGCATGAAGGGCTGTATCGCGGGCGACGGCGACGTTCACACACCTTACGGAGCGACCGAAGCATTGCCCGTGGCTTCGATCGCCGCCAGCGAAGTGCTCACCGAAACCCAACACCGTTGGGCCCAAGGGGGCGGCACTTGCATTGGCCGGAAATTTCCCGGCATCGAGTGGAAAGTCATTCGTATCACCGACGGACCGATTGCGAAACTATCTGACGCGACAGAACTGCCCGATGGTGAGATTGGCGAGTTGATCGTCACCGGACCGGTCGTTACACGGGAGTATGTGACGCGGACCGAAGCCAACGGACTCGGAAAGATTCAGAGTGGAACGCAAACCTGGCATCGCATGGGCGACGTAGGCTACTTCGACGCCCATGGCCGATTTTGGTTTTGCGGGCGGCTGGCGCATCGGGTGCAAACAGCCAGGGGCGTGATGTTCACCATTCCCTGCGAAGCGATTTTCAATCAGCATGCAGCCATTTATCGCTCGGCTTTGGTGGGCGTCGGCCAGCCAAGGCAACAGCGGCCCGTATTGATTGCCGAGCCCTGGCCCGACAAAATGCCGCGTGGCCGAGCCGCTCGCAGGAAACTGCTGGGAGAACTGGAACAGCTCGCAATCGCCAATTCTTTGACTGCCAACATCAAAGATTTTCTGCTGCATCGCTCGATGCCCGTCGACATTCGTCACAACGCCAAGATTTTCCGCGAGAAACTGGCCGCCTGGGCGGAAACCAAGCTGAGGTAGGCTGCACTATGTTCGCGCTTGTCACGGGAGCGGGCGGATTTCTGGGTCAGTATCTGGTCGAGCAGTTGGTTGCCCGGGGAGATCGCGTCCGCGCATTGGCCCGAGGGCATTACCCCGATCTGGAACGCCTGGGCGTGGAATGTATTCGCGGGGATATCCGCGATGCCACTGCCGTTCACAATGCTTGCGAGGGTGTCGAAGCGGTGTTTCACACGGCTGCCGTGGCTGGCATCTGGGGGCCGTGGGACCATTTCTACAGCATCAACGTTGTCGGCACGCAAAACGTGATCGAAAGTTGCCGGGCGTATCAAGTCCCGCGCCTGGTGTACACGAGCAGCCCCAGTGTGACTTTTGATGGAAGCAGCCAGGAAGGCGTCGATGAATCGGCACCCTATCCTCACAAGTGGCTGTGCCACTATCAGTACACAAAAGCTTTGGGCGAACAAGCGGTGTTGGCTGCTAATGGTCCTTCATTGTCGACGTGTGCGTTGCGGCCCCATTTGATTTGGGGTCCGCGCGACAGCCATTTGATTCCCCGTTTGATCGCTCGGGCGCGCACAGGGCAGTTGCGACGGGTAGGCGACGGTACGAATCGGGTCGACATGGTGTATGTCGAGAACGCCGCGGAAGCCCATCTGCAAGCCGCCGATGTGCTGCTCCCCCAATCGGCGGTTGCGGGGAACGCATACTTTATCAGCCAAGGTGAGCCAGTGAACTGCTGGCAGTGGATTGATGAGATATTGGCTTTAGCAGGCCTGCCGCCTGTCAGGCGTTCGATCTCATTGCGCGCGGCCTGGGGCGTTGGCGCGGTGCTGGAAGGCGCCCACAAGGCGTTAGGGTTCGCGAGCGAGCCGCGAATGACCCGTTTTCTAGCGGCCCAGTTGGGCACTTCGCACTACTTCAACATCGCTCGCGCCAAACGTGATTTTAATTATTCGCCCAGAATTTCGACGGCAGAGGGCATGCGTCGTCTGCATCTCGCGCTACAGCACGTGGCGAAGATCATGATCGGGTCGTAACCAGAGAAGCCGAATCGGACATTTTCGCGACAAATGGGGTCTAAATCATCCTTCTCCCGCTTGCCAACTTTGCCACAACCCGGTAACTTCAAAGGTTTTAATACCTTCACGGACGTCAGGCAATGATTGCAGGCGCGAGCGAGCGCGAAACGATCGTGATCACGGGCGTGGGGATGGCTGCGCCTAACGGTAACAACCTTACCGAGTTTCGCGAGAGCCTGCTGGCCGGGCGAAGCGGCGTCACGGCCTATGAGATTCGTTACGTCGGCCCAACCGTCGCCGGCGTCTGCGGTTTTGACGAGCTGCGCTATCAGAAACGCAAGGATCTTCGGCGCGGCACTCGGGCAGGCAGCGTCGGCATCTACTGCGCCAGCGAGGCCATCGTCGATGCCGGGTTGGATTGGGCCAACCAGGACAAATCCACGGTCGGCATCTATGTCGGCGTCACCGAACACGGCAATGTCGAAACCGAGAACGAAATCTACGAGTTGAAAGGATTTGACTACGACACAAAGTTCTGGTCGCACCATCACAATCCTCGCACTGTGGCCAATAATCCGGCCGGCGAGATTTCGTTGAATCTGGGCATCACGGGACCGCACTATACGATCGGCGCCGCCTGCGCGGCGGGCAACGCGGGCATTATCCAAGGCGCCCAAATGCTCAAGCTGGGTGAGTGCGACGTGGCTATTGCCGGCGGAGTGTCAGAGAGCATTCACACGTTCGGTATTTTCGCCAGCTTCAAAAGCCAAGGGGCGTTGGCCAATCATTCCGACCCGGCCAAGGCTTCGCGGCCGTTCGACGTGGACCGCAACGGCATCGTGGTGTCCGAAGGTGGTTGCCTCTACGTGCTCGAGCGGCTTTCCGATGCCAAGAAACGGGGCGCCAAGATCTACGGCGAAATCGCGGGCTATGCCATTAACAGTGACGCCACCGATTTTGTACTGCCCAACGCCGAGCGCCAGGCGGAGTGCATGCAACTGGCACTGCGGCGTGCGCGAATCTCCGCGGAGCAAGTCGATATCGTCAGCACGCACGCCACGGGCACGGCCAGCGGCGACACGCAAGAATGCGCGGCTCTGCGGCGAGTGTTCGGCGACTCTGAAAACACACAGTTCAACAATGCCAAGAGCTTTATCGGCCACACCATGGGCGCGGCCGGCGCTCTGGAACTTGGCGGCAACCTGCCCGCATTTGCCGATCGCGTTTGCCACGCCACGATCAACGTCGATCGGCTCGATCCCGAATGTGCTTTGAAAGGCCTGGTGGTCAACGAGCCGCGGGAAATCAAACGGGTCGACTATATCCTGAATAATTCGTTCGGCATGCTGGGCATTAATTCCGTCGTGATCATCAAACGTATCTGAGACCGGGGAGAAAAGACGGCATGACTCCTGCCGATATCAAAGAAGTCATTCTCGACATCCTGGAGGGAATTGCGCCCGACGAAGATCTCGGGAACCTCAAGGACGATGTTCCGCTGCGCGAGCAACTCGAGCTGGACAGCATGGATTTTTTGGACATCGTGATGGAATTGCGCAAGCGATACCGGGTTCAGATTCCAGAGGATGACTATATCGAACTGGCAACGATGCAAAGCACCGTGAAATACCTGACGCCGCTGATGAAGGAAATGCAAAAGACCTGATGGCGCCCTGCCCCTTGGGCCGCCCCTGACGAAAGAACCTTCGGCCGGGCGCGCGCAGTTGATTTTTGACTCACCTTGAACGAATCGATTCCCGTGGCCGCGGCTTACGCCAGGCGGCAGACTCCGTTGGGCTTTTGGCTGCTATGTCCATGTACGACACGATCATCATTGGCGCGGGCATGTCGGGACTGGCGGCCGGCATCCGCTTGGCCTATTACGATAAGCGCGTGTGTATTCTCGAGCGGCACACCACGATCGGCGGGCTCAACAGTTTCTATCGGATCGGTGGGCGGAATTACGACGTGGGCCTGCACGCCGTGACCAATTTCACGCCCAAGGGCACGCGCAAGGGTCCGCTCGCGCGGCTGCTACGCCAATTGCGATTCAATTGGGACGATTTTTCGCTGGTTCCGCAGATTGGCTCAACGATCGCGTTTCCGGGGTTGTCGCTGCGATTCAACAACAACTTCGAGTTCTTCCGATCCGAAGTCAATCAGCACTTTCCGGCCGAGAAAGACAACTTTCAAAAACTAGCCGAGACGGTCGCCGACTACGACGACCTCAACGAACAGATGGCCAGTTGTTCGGCACGTCGGATGGTGGCAGAGATCATTCGCGACCCGCTGTTGGTCGACATGCTGTTCTGCCCGCTGATGTTCTACGGCAACGCGCGCGAAAATGACATGGATTTCGCCCAGTTTTCGATCATGTTCCGCAGTATTTTCATGGAGGGCTTCGCGCGACCTTGGGCCGGCGTGCGGCTGATTCTGAAAAACCTGGTGCGGAAATTCAAACAACTCGGCGGCGAATTGCGGCTTCGCGCGGGCGTCGAACGGATGGATGTCGAAGCGGGCCGCGTCACGCGGGTCGTGCTCGACGACGGAACCCAATTGGAGGGCGACTCGGTGCTTTCTTCCGCGGGTTGGGTCGAAACCATGCGGATGTGCGACGAGCCGGCCGAAGTCGCGCCGCGCGAGGCGGGCCAGCTCTCCTTTGTCGAATCGGTCTCGGTGCTCAATGCCCAACCGCGCGATTTGGGCTGCGACCGGACGATCGTGTTTTTCAATGACAGCGACAATTTTCATTGGAAAAAACCGGAAGAGATGGTCGACGTCCACAGCGGCGTCATCTGTTGCCCGAACAATTTCGATTACCCCGAGCCGCTCGATCAAGGGATGGTTCGCATCACTGCCCTGGCCAACTACGATCGCTGGCGCGCTCAGACTCCTTCGGAGTACCAGGCCGCCAAGAACTCTTGGTATGCGCGAATGGTCGAGTCGGCCGTGCGGTTTGTCGGCGACTTTCGGCCCAGCGTAGTCGCCAGCGACACCTTCACTCCGATGACGATTCAACGGTTTACCGGCCACGAGAACGGCGCCGTTTACGGCGCGCCTCACAAACGCTGGAACGGCACTACGCCTCTTAAGAATCTGTTTATCTGCGGAACGGATCAAGGCTTCGTCGGCATTATCGGGGCAATGTTCAGCGGTATCGCGATGGCCAATCGGCATTTGCTGAAATTCGCTCAAAGCGACGACAGTGCTCAATCCAGAGCCACACGCAAGACGGACTGATCTCGTACGCACGCCTCTAACCTCGAACGCACGGCCGTTTCGATCCATGCCCAAAGATTTTCTCCAAGGCGCGCGCGACCATTACGATTGCATCGTCATCGGCAGCGGCCTGGCCGGCTTGACCGCGGCCAACACGCTGGCCCGGAGCGGCCAATCGGTGCTGCTACTCGAGCAGCATTATAAGCTGGGCGGCATGGCCACCTGGTTCAAACGCCCGGGCGGCCACATCTTCGATATTTCCCTGCACGGATTTCCGGTGGGCATGGTCAAGAGTTGCCGCCGCTATTGGACGGCCGAGATTGCCGATTCGATCGTGCAATTGAAGAACATTCGCTTCGACAACCCCATGTTCTCGTTGACCACCTCGTTCAATCGCGAGGACTTCACCCGTCTGCTGGTCGAAAAGTTCCAAGTGCCCCAGACCCAAGTACAGGCTTTCTTCGATACGGCTCGCAGCATGAATTTCTTCGACGATCAATCGAAGACCGTGGGGCAGCTCTTCGAGCGGTTTTTTCCTGGTCGCGAGGATGTGATTCGGCTGCTGATGGAGCCGATCACCTACGCCAATGGCTCGACGTTGGAAGACCCGGCGATCAGCTATGGAATCGTGTTCTCCAATTTCATGTCTAAGGGAGTGTTCACTTTCCAGGGTGGCACCGACCGGCTGATCCGGCTGATGCACGAAGAGCTGCTGAAGAGCGGCGTCGACGTGCGGATCAAATGTGACGTGGAAAAGATTGTCGTCCGCGGTGGCCGGGTTGTCGGCGTGCGGGTCAACGGGCGCGAAATCGGCACGCGAACGGTCGTGTCGAACGCCAATTTGAAAAGCACTATCTTCAATCTCGTTGGAAAAGAAAACTTCGACCAGAAGTTCTGCGACGAAGCCGAGGCCGTTCGGCTCAATAACTCGAGCTGCCAGGTCTATATGGCTTTGAAGCCGGGCGAGGAGCTCGACGAAAGTCTGGGCGATCTGCTGTTTAGCTCGACGGCCCCCCTGTTCCGCACGGAACTGCTGCTCAGCCGCGACGTCACCAGCCGCACGTACTCCTTCTACTACCCTCGCACGCGGCCGGGCAGCAACCGCTGCCTGATCGTTTCGAGCACCAACGCGCGATACCAGGATTGGGCCGAGCTTTCGCCCGAGGATTACGAGGCCAGCAAGCGCGATCTGGTGGAAACCACGCTCGACGCGATCGCCAAATACATTCCCGACATTCGCCACAGGCTCGACCATGCCGAAGCCTCGACGCCGCTCACGTTCCGACACTATACGAAGCATCAAGAAGGGGCTAGCTTCGGCACCAAGTTCGAGGGATTGGCCGTGAGTCGCGCGATTCCCGAACAAATCGGCGGCTTGTTTCATGCCGGCAGCGTGGGCATCATTATGTCAGGCTGGCTAGGCGCTATGAATTATGGCGTCATTGTGGCCAACGACGTCGATTCGTGGCTGTTGAAGACAGGCAATTCCAACATCACACAAATTACGGCCGTCCCATGAGTTTGGAACAGATGAGTTTGGAACAAATTCATGCTGCCATTCCGCATCGTCCGCCTTTTTTGTTCGTGGACGAAGTCGTCATGCGCGATGAAAAGCGGATTGTTTGCCGCAAGACGTTTCGCGAAGACGAGTGGTTTTTTTCCGGGCATTATCCGCATTTTCCAATCACACCCGGCGTGTTGCTGTGCGAAGCGGCCATGCAGGCCGGCGCGATTCTGCTGTCGCAATTCATCGAACCGCTCGCACAGACCGTGCCTGTGGCGGCGAGAATGAACGACGTGCGGTTCAAACGCATGGTCAAGCCGGGCGAGACCATTGAAATGGAAGTCGAGTTAATCGACTGCATTTCGAAAGCCTGGTACCTGAAAGCAAAGGTCATGTGTGGCGGGCAAGTGGCCGTCCGTTTCGAGTTCACTTGCGCCGTCGCGCCCGCAAACTGACGCAGCTAGCGAGCAATCGTTTCTTTCGACGAGATCGACAATCGTATGGACTTCTTGCAGTTGGAGGGAAAGTCGATCCTGGTCTTTGGCGTGGCCAATCGCAAAAGCGTCGCCTTTCACATTGCCGCTCTGTTGGAAGCCGTCGGCGCCAAGGTGGTTTACGTCGTTCGCACGCCCGAGCGGCAGCGATCGGTGGCCAAACTGCTCAAGCCGGGCGCGGAGATTCACGTCTGCGACGTCGAGCACGCAGAGCAAATCGAGGCACTTCGCGAAACGATCGCCCACACTCACCAGAAGTTCGCCGGCCTGGTCCACTCCATCGCGTTTGCCGATTACGAAGGTGGCAGCAAAGCGTTTCATGAGACGCCGAAAGCGGTTTTCCTGCGAGCGGTCGATATTTCTTGTTTTTCACTGATCGCGATCTCGAATGCCTTCAAGGACCTGCTCGAAGCGGAGGCCGCAGTCGTGGCGATCTCGATTTCCACCACGCGTATGGCGGCCGAGAACTATGGCGCGATGGCTCCGATCAAAGCCGCGCTCGACTCCTCGTTGGTGTTCCTGGCCAAATCCTTCAGCCAGTTTTCACGCGTGCGGTTCAATGCCGTGGCGCCAGGGCTACTGAAAACGTCGGCCTCGGCGGGCATCCCCGGGTACGTTGAGTCGTACCTCTATGCCGAGCAGGCGACGCTCCGCAAGCAAGCCGTCCAAACCGAGGAAGCCGCTCAGGTCGCGGTCTTTCTGTTGAGCCCTTGTTCGAGCGGCATCAACGCTCAGAGCATTGTGGTCGACGCCGGCATGTCGACTAACTACTTCGATCGCGACCTGGTACGCCGGGCCATGCGGCCCGAGTGAAAAAAAGGCTGTCGCTCAGCAACTTTAGCGGGCGACGGTGGCCAGCACCGGAGCTTTTGGCGCTACAAGCTGCTTGCAGGGCGCAATCGATGGCTCTTCGTGCTCACTCACCAAGCTGCGCTGCCAGTCGACGGCCAGCATCAGCGAGTTGATGCCCGAGCCGATGCCCAGCAATGCGGCGAGGCTTTTCGGCTGCAATTCGCCGCGTTCGATGCCGATCGCCATCGTCAGGGGGACGGCCACCGAGCCGGTGTTTCCAAGAGTTTCGAGCGTGGCAAAGTCTTGCGCCTGGTCGAGGCCCAACGAGTTGAGCATCAATTTGCGATGCGTGGCGCCGACCTGGTGGCAAAATGTCTTGTCGATATCTTCGCGCGACCAGCCCGCCTCGGCCAGGAAGCCGGCGAAAGTGGCGACTCCAATCGAGATGCCTTCTTCCATCAGTCGCTGCGAATCGGTCTCCATCAGCGGGCGCATGTTGCCGGCGACCGACTCGTCTCGCCCACTGTGGCACAGCGCGTGGCCCGCGGTGTGGGCACGTGCGGTAGCCGCTAAAAGCCGGTTGCCGGTGCGGCTGATCGAGCGATCGGCAAGCACCACGGCGACGCTGCCCGAGCCGATCGTCAGCGAGGCGACGGCGAGTTTGACCTGTTCGCGCGTGAGCGATTGATCCGCATTGAGCGTTTCGATCGTATTCTCCACCAACTGACGGCTACACTCCGTACCGACGACGATGCCCGCGCGAATTTGGCCCAACTCGATCATGTTGGCCAACTGCACCATACCGTTGAGGATTCCGAGGCAGGCGTTCGACACGTCGTAGATCAGGCATTCTTGTGGCAATCCAAGCTCGTGATGGACGCCGCAAGCCGTGGCCGGTTCGAGAAAGTCGCGGCAAACCGAGGCATGAATCAAAGCCCCGACGTGGCGTCGGTCGACGCCCCAGACGCGAAGTGCCCTGGAGGCGCTTTCTACACTCTTTTCACTGGGCAGAGTGCCCTGCGGCCAAAATCGACGTTCTCGGATGCCCGTCATGAGCTCCAGACGGCCACTGGGCAGGCGAAGCCGGCTATAGAGCGGCTCCAAACGTGCCTCGAGTTGGTCGGATGTGACGATTTCTTCCGGCAGCGTGTAGCCGAACGCTTCCAGACAAACGTTCTGATATTTCATCGTGGTGACCGTAAATCGTGGATAGCAAAGGAACTATCAGCTTACGAGCCGCTGTTCGGCGGGTAAAGTCGAAATCCGGGGCGGGGGGGTTGCTATTCAACAAACTGCGGCGAAATGCAGTCGACACAACATCATCTTGTGCTAGCGGAATTTGTCGAGGTCAAAATAAGCAGGCGCCATTGTAAATCTGTCGTGCGGTCATAAACTCGCACTCGACTTGCATTCCCTTCGGGGTACCGCGGCAAAAGCCGTAGAGGAGTTCGAGACCAGTTCATTAGGGAAAATGCTCCGACGTTGTGCCCAGGACGGGACCGACGACGGCACGACAGTCTTCAAGCGACGTGGCATCAGGGACGATGCACATTGGTTTCGTTCCTGGGTTGCGGTGAGCTTGGTTCCGGCATTGCTTTGCGAAGCGTGTCGAAAAGGCTGCCGGCCATCATTGGCTTCACCCGAAAGCCGCCGATCGGAGGTGTCTCGCCTCTTTTTTGCCCCCCCTTTCAGGTCGCGACAAAGGAAATGTCGCTAAGAGGAGTGCCCAAATGCGATCGAAACCATTGATTGGATTGAATGCTGACTACCGTGCCGCGAAGAAGGA
>JAYVCO010000519.1:0-3902 GCA_043749935.1 Planctomycetia bacterium | reverse complement strand
GGCCGGGGTGAGGGTGTCGACAATTCCGAACCACCCCTCACCCTAACCCTCTCCCGGAGGGAGAGGGGACTGATCGCTTGTTTTGTCTCGTGATCTCTGTTCTGGTTTGGTTATCCTTCCAACACGGTTTCGCGAATGACTTCGTCCAGCGTGGTGCGGCCTTCGTAGGCGGCGTCCATGCCGGCGTCTCGCAGCGTCACCATGCCATAGCTGCGGGCCGCATCGCGCAGCTCATCGCGCGAGGCGTTTTTCATCACCAGGTCGCGCAAATCGTCGTTCATGATCAGCAGTTCGAACAGCCCGACGCGGCCTTTATAGCCGGTGTTGTTGCAGACGTCGCAGCCTTTGCCCTTGTAGAACGTCTTGCCGGCGATGTCGGCCTGCGAGAGGTCCAAGTCTTGCATCATTTCGCTGGTGGGCACTTGAACTTCGCGACACTGCGTACAGACGCGGCGCACCAACCGCTGGGCCAAAATGGCTTCGACCGTGGCCGTAATCAAAAACGGAGCAATGCCCATATCGCGCAAACGCGTGACCGTGCTGGGCGCGTCGTTAGTGTGCAGCGTGCTGAACACGGTGTGGCCGGTCAGCGAGGCCTGAATGGCGATTTCGGCCGTCTCCAGATCGCGGATCTCACCGACCAGGATTTTGTCGGGGTCCTGTCGCAAAATGGCCCGCAGGCACATGGCAAACGTATTGCCGATATCGGCATTGATCGGCACCTGCACGATGCCATCGATATCGTATTCGATCGGGTCTTCGGTCGTGATCAACTTGTCCGTGATCTCATTCAATTCGCTGAGCGCCGAATAGAGCGTGGTCGTCTTGCCCGAGCCGGTCGGCCCGGTGACCAGGATGATGCCGTTGGGCTTGTGCATGACTTCCCGAAACGACTTGAGCGTGGGCTGGTCCATACCCACTTTGGCCAGGTCGAGCGAGACGACCGAGCGGTCCAGGACTCGCATCACGACGCTCTCGCCGAACATGGTCGGCAGGACGCTGACGCGGAGATCGACCGGATGTCCGCCGACCGAAAGTTCGATGCGGCCGTCCTGCGGCATGCGTCGCTCGGCGATGTCGAGGTTGGCCATGACTTTGATGCGCGTGGTGATGGCAAACGCCAAATGGCGTGGCGGCGGCACCATTTCGTAGAGCACGCCGTCGGCCTTGATGCGGATGCGAAATTCGTCTTCGAAGGGTTCGAAGTGCAAGTCCGAGGCATGATCCTTGATGGCCAGCAGCAACACCATGTTGAGCAGCTTGCGGACCGGCGCGCTATCGGCCAGGGCCTCGACACTGGTCAGGTCGATCGCGCCCTCTTTGTTGGCGGCCAAGGCCGCGGCGGCCAACTCGACGTCGGCGTCCATATCCTGGACGAGGCTTTCGACGCTTTCGCCGCTGGCGGCATAGAAGCGGTCGAGCGCTTTGACGATGTCGCGCTCGGTGGCCACGACTGAGCGGATTTCATAGCCCAAGAACGTGCGCAACTCGTCCTGGATGGAGAGGTTTTGAGGATCGCACAGAGCAATGGTCAGGATATTGTCGCGAAAGCTCACCGGCACGATGCGATACATCTGGGCCATGGTTTCGGTGACCAGGTTCAGCACGTTGGGCGGAATCACGGTGTCACCCAGGTGAATGACCTGCATGTTCCATTGTTCGGCCAGAGCCTGGGCCAACTGTTCGTCGGTGACCAGGGCCATGTTCTCGGCGACCTTGCCCAAGAGCTGGCCAGGGTGCTGCTGTTGCGTTTCGAGCAACGTTTCCAACTGATCGTCGGTGATGAAACCGAGATCGACAAAGATTTGACCGATTCGACGGATCGCCATAAATCCAACTCGCTCGAAACCCCGTTACTGTTGAAACACCGTTACTGTTGAAACTTGTCGCCGCTAAACAACCCTGTTGCTACTGCAACGAGTGAATACTGTTGCTACTGAAACGAGTCGCTCATCCCCGCGTTAGTGTTCGTCCTTGGGCTTGCCCTTCCCGTCTCCCTTCCCGTCTCCCTTCCCGTCATCTTCGTCTTCGAACATGCCGCGCTCGGCCTTGGCCATGCGGGCCGCCAAGTCCTCGGGCAAGGCGGCCTTGGCCAGGCAATCTTCCTTGGTACACTTCTGCTCTTTCCACAGCTGAAACAGGGAGTCGTCGAGCAGCATCATGCCCTGCTTGGCTCCGGTTTGAATGGCCGAGGTGATGCGGAACGTCTTGTTTTCGCGAATCAGGTTGCCGATGGCCGAATTGCAGACCAACATTTCATAGGCCGCGCAGCGCCCGCCGCCGATTTTGGGAATCAAGGCTTGCGAGAGCACGCCGATGATGGAGGTCGAGAGCTGGGTGCGAATCTGATCCTGCTGGCTCGTGGGGAACACGTCGATGATGCGGTTGACGGTGCCCTGGGCGCCGGTCGTGTGCAGGGTGCCGAAGACCACGTGGCCCGTTTCCGCCGCGCTGATGGCGGCCTCGATCGTCGCCAGGTCTCGCAACTCGCCGACCAGGATCACGTCGGGGTCTTGCCGCAAGGCGCGCCGCAAGGCTTCGGCAAAGCTCGGCACATCGACGCCGATTTCGCGCTGATTGACGGTCGATTTCTTGTTGGGGTGATAAAACTCGATCGGGTCTTCGATCGTGATGATGTGGTGATCGAAGTTCTCGTTCAAGTAATTGATCATGCTGGCCAGCGACGTGCTTTTGCCCGAACCGGTGGGACCGGTGACCAAAAACAAACCGCGGGGGCGCTGGATCAGTCGAATGCAAGCCGCCGGCAAGCCGAGCTGCTCCATGGTCAGCAGCTTGGCCGGAATTTGCCGCAGCACCATGGCAATATTGCCGCGCTGCTTGAAGATCGAAACGCGAAAGCGCGCCAAGTCGCCAAAGGCAAAGCCAAAGTCGGAACCGCCCACGGCCTGCAATTCTTGCTGGCAGCGGTCGGGCGTAATGCTCTTCATCAAGGACTGGGTGTCGCTCGGCTCGAGCACCTTGGTCTTGAGCTTGACCATGTGGCCGTCGTGGCGAATGACCGGCGGCTGTCCGACGGTAATGTGCAAGTCGCTAGCGCCCTGCCGCACGACGGCATGCAACAATTTGTCGATCAGAACGGTTTCAGTTGCCACTTAAATGCTCCTCTTGCTCAACGCTCGTGCGGTGCCCAGAAAACGTCCCGCGACCGACCTGTTCACGAGGCGATCCGTTCACCAGGCAATCTGTTCACCAGGCCTCACCGGTCGCCAGTTCCAAAAGCGGCCGATTGAAGGGTGGCCTGTCGAGCCAGATGATTATTCGCCTAGGGGTAAGATTTGCCAAACTAGCGGCGCCGCGCTGGGGCAGCCGCCGAAACATGTTCCTGCGATGGTTACCAATGGTTACAAGGCAGAGGCGACAGCCCTCTCGGCCGCCCATACCCCATACGCCATACCCCATACATTGTTAAGCTGGATCTCCCAGCTCTTCCGCAGACTCCCTGAAGTCGACCCAAATTGCCAACCGGGCGTGCCGCTCTTTGGGCACGCCGGGGAGATTCCGACCGGTCACGGCCCGCTCGGCCGGCCAGTCTAGTTCTCCACTCTTTTGGACACTCGAAAGACCTCTTCGATCGTCGTCGTGCCGTTGAGCACTTTGCGAATGCCGTCGTTGTAAAGTGGTGACATGCCTTGAGAAATGGCGGCTCGGCGAATTTCCTGAGTCGACGCTCCGGCAAATGCCAGCTCACGGATCTTGTTGGTCATCATCATCAGTTCAAAGATACCGATCCGACCGCGGTAGCCAGATTTCGAGCAATGACCGCAGCCTTTGCCCTTCATGAATTTTCCAGCCGCTGCCAGTTCTGAAGTAATGCCGGCGGCCTCCAAATTGGCTTCGCTGGGAGTGAACGGCTGTTTACATTTCGAACACACGACCCGCAC
>JAYVCO010000518.1:0-5221 GCA_043749935.1 Planctomycetia bacterium | reverse complement strand
GTTGGTTGAGCAGCTTTTGTGCGATCTGAGCGAAGGCGAGCAGCAAATCGTTCGTTTACGGCTCGAGGGTTACAGTATCGCCGAAATAAGTCACGTGCTCGATCGGGCCGACCGCACGGTTCGCCGCGGATTGGCCCGCATAAGGCGCCGGGCCCTGCGGCTGACTGCCGGCGAAAACGGCAGCGAGTCTGGTCCGTCCTAGGCGTTGCGTGGAGGATCGGCTGTGAGAAACCGGCTGCCCCATTCGCAAGACGTCACGTCGCACCTGTCCGCGCTCGATAGTGCCGAGTGGTCGGAACTCGAACAGGTCGTCGAGCGATTCGAGTCGGCTTGGCGGACGGGCCGTTCGCCGGAGGTGGCCTCGTACGTTACGCTTCAGGGAGCGCTTCGAATCGCGTTGGCGTTGGAGCTCGCCGCTACCGACATCGAGTGGCGCTGGCGAAGCGGCCGGGCTGCCGCCGTTGAATACTACTTGACGCAATTGCCTGAGTTGAGCCACGATCTTGACGCAATCGTTCAACTGGCCGTCTGCGAGTATTGTGCCAGCAGGCGCGCAGGGCGTGCAGTCGAGCCCACCGAGTTTCTTCGGCGTTTTCCGCAGGCCGCGCAACGGCTTCGCAGCGCGCTCGATGAGGCATCGGCGACCAGCTCAGTGATTTCACCACTCGCGATGGAAGCTCAAGCGAATCTGTCGGCACCAACTGACGACAAGGGAGCCGCGCCAAAGCCCCAACGCGTGGGGCGCTATGAACTTATCCGGGTACTCGGCGGCGGGAGTTTTGGCACCGTCTACGAAGCGGTTGACGTGGAGCTTGGTCGTCGCGTTGCGGTCAAGCTGCCACGGCACGTGATCGGACCGAATTTTGAAGGTCGCGCCAGGTTCGTACGCGAGGCACACAACCTGGCCCGGCTCTCCCACGGCGCCATTGTGCCGGTGCTCGACGCGGGCTGGTCCGATGGCTTGTTTTATATCGTGTGCTCTTTGGTCGAGGGTCCGAATCTGGCGGAACGCCTGCGAGACGGCCCAATCGAGTCTCGCCATGCCGCGCAGGTCATCGCGACGATTGCCGACGGCCTCGATCACGCGCACCATCGAGGCATCGTGCATCGCGACGTGAAGCCGAGCAACATACTTTTCGACGCGCGCGGGGCGGCGTGGCTCACCGACTTTGGGTTAGCCGCATGCCGCGACGCCGAAGCCACGTTGACCGTCGAGGGCCAGTTGCTCGGCACTCCGGCCTATATGGCGCCCGAGCAAGCCGCGGGCACGGCACACGATTCCGACGCTCGTAGCGACGTCTATAGCCTAGGCGTTGTGTTGTACGAATGTCTAAGCGGCCAGTTGCCTTTCGTGGGCAGTCCTTCGGCGACATTGGATCAAATTCGCTTTTGCGAACCTCTGCCCCCCAGCCGCATCAATCCGCTGATCGATCGCGATCTGGAGATGATCTGCCTGACGGCACTCGAAAAATATCCGGGCGATCGTTACCAGTCGGCTGCCGCGCTGGCCGACGACCTGCGACGGTACCTGGCCGGCGAACCGACACGCGCCCGGCCGCCGGGGGCCGTCCGCCGACTCGCCAAATGGGCGCGACGGCGCCCTGCTGCGGCTGCACTAGCCGGAGTGGCGCTGGCGACGATGCTGTCTGTCACCGTTCTCGTCTGGGCGCACAATGTGCAGTTGCGAGGCGTCCTGATTCAAACCGATGAAGCTCGCCAACAAGCCGAAAAGTTGCGTCTGCTCAGTGAGCAAAGTCAACGTCAAACCGAGAACTTATTGTATGCGGCAGACATGCGGCTGGCGAGCAACTCGCATATCAGCGGCGACCGCACCGAAACCTTGGCGCGGCTACACAAATACATGCCAAGCGCCGCCAATCCCGATCGACGCGAGTTCGCATGGCGCCGACTTTGGAGCCTCTGTCATGCCGACCAACGGACGCTGCGTGGCCATGCGGGCGACGTTTACGCGGCCCAGGTTGTCGACCTAGACAGGCGAGTGGTCAGCGCCGGCCGCGACGGCACACTACGCTTGTGGGACTTGTCGAGCAACCAGCCCGGGCAAGTCCTCGGCAGGTATGCCGATGAACTGAACTTCGCCGCGCTGGCGCCTCAAGCGATGACCTTGGCAACGGGCAGCGACGACGGAACGATTCGCTTGTTCGATTTGGCTGCTGGTCGCGAAACTGGTAGTTTTGTCGGTCATGGGAACTGGGCTCTTTGCGGCGCGATGTCGCCGCGTGGCGATCAATTGGCCACCTCCGGCCGGGACAACGTAATTCGGCTTTGGACGATTCCCGGCGGCGAACTTCTGGCCGAGTTGCCAGGTCATACGACGACTGTCGAGTCGCTCGCTTACTTGCCCGACGGCAAGTCTCTGGTGTCAACGGGTGCTGATCGTACCTTGCGACTCTGGGATCTGGCGACCAAAAGCGGGGACGTGATTGCAACGCATCGCGCACCAACGAATTGCGTGGCATGTTCCCACGACGGGCGTCACCTGGCCACGGCGTGCGCCGACTACAACATTTACTTGTGGGACGTCGGTTCACGCAGTTCGTGTGGCCGGTTGAGCGGTCACTCAGAATCGGTGCAGAGCGTCGCATTTTCGCCGGACGACACGCGATTGGCTTCGGCCAGCATCGATTGCACGGTGCGCACTTGGGATTTGGAAAAACTAACGCAAGTGGAATCATTTCTGGGACATTCGTCGCGCGTGTGGAGCGTCGCGTGGTTTTCCGATGGGAACACTCTGGCGAGCGCCAGCGCGGATGCTACGGTGCGACTCTGGGGTTCCGGCGAGAGTCGGCTGGAACGAGCGATTTCCTTTCCGAGTGAGGTCATGCGAGTCCGTTTTCCGGCCCGCGGAAAACGTCTCGTGGCCGTGGCCGACAGACGTGCTTGGGCTTGGGATTTGTCCGGCCCACCCACGCCGTTTACCGAAACTTCTAAAGACTCACTAGTCGTATGCCTGGCACGCAATGCCGATGTCATGGCGGTGAAGAGTGACGATTCTCAAGTGCGACTTTACGATGGGGAAGATCAGACTTTGTCCTCGCGAATTGAGCTGCCCGCGCACCTTACGTCGGCCGAGATCAGCCCAGCCGGCGATTTGCTGGCGGTGACCACTAATGAGGCGGTGCTGCACTTATATGAGCTGCCGGCGTTTCGCCTCCGGTGGTCCCGGCCACTGGGCGATGTTCGTCGCGAACCAAGTATGGAGTTTACTCAGCAGGGCGACGAACTGGTCGTCGCCTGGGGTGATTGTTTCGTGACGGTGTGTGACGTTTCCGACGGCACCATGCGTGTTGCGTTCCGGCCGCGCCAAGGTTGGCGCGTCGCTGTCAGCCCCAATGGACGCGTATTGGCGGCTGGTTGCAGCGACCGCGCGATCCGAATCTGGGACCGTGATCAAGACCAGGAAGTGGCATGCCTGCAAGGACACGACGGCGTTGTCCAAATCGTTGCCTTCGCGCCCGATGGCCAAACCTTGGCCTCAGGCACGTCGGCCGGTTCAGTAACTCTCTGGCATGCGCCCTCCTGGCAAGAATTGGGCAGCTTCAAGACCTCGCTGTCCGCAATCAACGATCTGACCTTTTCCCCCGATGGGAACACCCTTGCGATCTGCGGGCCAACAGCCGACAACGGTGGTCAAATCGTGCTCTGGGAGACAAAAACCGTCGACGATTGAAAGCAGCAAACCTTGGCAAAAGGCAGCACAGCTGATCGTTGTTCTAGCCCGCAGTATGGAACTCCAAATGGACAAACACATGCAACCGCCTTTCGCACCGTGGTTCATAGTGGAAAAACCCGAAACGCCTAACCCTGGTGAGAACCAAGATTGTGACATTCCGGGTCAGTCCGTGGCAGAATCTGGCACAGATTCTGCTGAGTGGAGGCTCTGAATGCCCCATTGTGGCGTTTAAATGATGGTTTTGGTGCGTGCGAAGGCGGCACCGGGAAATTACCTCCAAATGATTCCAATTGGGTGCTTCCCTCGTGGCCAAGCGGTGCCCATTAATTACCTTGAGGCAGCAGATTGGGAAAACCATCAAGGACGTTTTAATGGCTACCGTGCAACAAAGAACCGCAGATCGACTAGCCGAGATTTCCACTGAGTTGAAGAACATTTGCGACCGAACCATTGCAGATGGACAGTCGAAAATGGAATCGGAGGTGGCAAGTCTTGAACTGGTGTCGCCCTCGCAACGAATGTTGGAACAATTAGCCGCCAAGGAAGTGACGCCGCATGAAAAATTGTTTCTGAACCTAGCTGACGAAGAGGTTACGGATGCCGAAGCACTCTTGGCATTTCGGCACCAGTTGCAAGACACCCATTACACAGACTACGCCGACACATTGAGCGTTTTGACGTTGTTGTCCGACCTTTCCGACACTCGCCTTGCCTTTCTCCAGCATTGGGAGCAACGAGAACAAGAGGGTGGTCGCTACTTGCACGTCGATAAGGAATGGCTGGACTATCGGCTATGCCATGCAAAAGCCCATAGTGAACGCATCCATCACGAGCTAATCGAAGCTCAAGAGCATCGGCTGGTCCGCACTCATCCAGAAGATGTTTCAGGTTGACTTTGACCTTCCCCGCAATGGAGAAAACCAAATGGGCATTTTGACGCTGCAACAAGCTGGGAAATACATAGTTTCTTCGGATCGCAGCATCACCGACTCTCCGGTGCGCCGGGCACCAAAAGCCAGGACATCCGGTGACTACCAAGTCTGGACCGGCGATAGCTGGTCATTGGTGAAGACCGATGCGGCAACCTTTGGCACGTTGGATCAGGCCGACGAATACGTCAAAGTGAATTACCGTCGCTTGAGCGGCAACTGATGTCTTCCTCGCCCACGCTCGTTCGCGATCCAGTCCTGGCGAGAGCATTCTGCAAATCGTCGTGGTTTCACCATCGACGAACAATTCCAGGTAAAGAGGCTCGCTGACCAACCTACTGGCAATGATCGGCGCAAGGAGCGGCACTGTAGCGGCTGATGTAGGTCTGTTCAGATTCTGAACAAATTGGTCCGCTCAGGTCGCAAAAACACCCAACCTACCAACCTCCTGCCACGGACGTTGCAAGCCCTGAAGATGGCTCGCAGATCTCAGTCCTACGAATCGAAATGTCTTCGGGAGCGTTGATCCCAAGCTGCACAACATTGCCTTTGAGCTTAATGATCGTGACCGTAATTCCTCCATCGATGACGATGGATT
>JAYVCO010000517.1:0-9474 GCA_043749935.1 Planctomycetia bacterium | reverse complement strand
CCTAGCGTGGCAATGTCCCAAGGGTTGAGCTTGAGCATGTCCACGCCAGCCTTGATGAGCGCAACCCAATCCTTGGAGTACGCCGCCTTTTGCATGCTGCCTTTAGCGGCCAGGACACTGCCCTTGCTGGTAAACCCGGCCCCTTTTTTGTTGTCGTTATATTTCTTGCTGAGATTCGTCAGGAACTGGAAAATGTAGACTTTATTCGCCGGGTCACCGATGACGCACTGCGTAAACATATCGGTGGCGTATTCGAAATCGCCTTTGGCCAAACTCTTGCTGCCGTGCTCAAAGCACTGCTGCAACCGCCTTCGTTTGCCGGGTGGAATCGGTTCCCGGCCTGGAATTTCATCTGCCATCGGTTACGCACTGGTCCAGGTGACGTTACTAGCGGGAAATACGCCCCTGTTGGGCGCATCGAAACTAACGATAATGAATGGGCTTACACTCTAGTGAACAATCCTACATTTTAACCATCTGGACTGAGCAAAACAACGCGGGCTAAAACGTGCGGGCAAGGTCAAGGAATCAAGCGATCATGGGCATGGGACGCCATGGCTGAAAAGGTCGGCAAAGTCTATCTGGTTGGGGGCGGGCCGGGCGATCCGGGTCTCATCACGCTGCGCGGTTGCCAGTGTCTCGCGCGAGCCGATGTCGTCCTCTACGACTATCTAGTCAATCCGCAAATCCTCGTACATACCAGGCCGGGCGCGGAGCTCATTTGTCTGGGACGGCATGGGCGAGACCGCGTGGTGCCTCAGTCGGAAATAAACGCGCAAATGATCGCGCGTGCCCACGATGGGCTTCAGGTAGTGCGGCTCAAAGGCG
Source organism: Planctomycetia bacterium (assembly GCA_043749935.1). GTDB lineage: Bacteria > Planctomycetota > Planctomycetia > Pirellulales > PALSA-1355 > PALSA-1355. The sequence continues at coordinate 8,646 of JAYVCO010000517.1, read as the reverse complement.
GCGACCCGGCCGTTTTCGCGCATGCTGCCGAAGAGACCCAAGCCCTGGAAGAAGCCACCGTTCCTTACGAGATCGTGCCCGGGATCACGGCGGCCTTGGCGGTGGGAAGTTATGCCGGAATACCGTTGACGCAAAGCGAAGCGGCTTCCGCCGTGGCGCTGGTGACCGGACAAGAGCGGGAGGGAAAGCCATCGCTCGCGTTGGATTACTCGGCACTCGCCGCGTTTCCTGGCACGCTGGTGTTCTATATGGGCGTGACCACCGCCGAGCATTGGAGCGCTGCGCTCATTTTGGCTGGGAAAGATCTCGCCACCCCGGTAGCCATCGTGCGTCGCTGTTCTTGGCCGGACCAGGAAACCATTCGTTGCACGCTAGGAACCGTCGCCGATGAAATCCAAACTCGCAAATTGCGGCCTCCAGCGCTCGTGATCGTCGGGCCTGTTGCCGGCCTCAAGGCACGGCAAAGTTGGTTCGTCGATCGCCCGCTGTTTGGCACACGCATCGTGGTGACGCGCGCCCCGCATCAGGCGTCGAGCCTGGCCACCGCGCTAGCCGAACTGGGTGCCGACGTGCTCTTGCAGCCGGCCATCGAGATATCGCCGCCGGCAGATTGGGGATCGGTCGATCGGGCTTTGGTCGAACTCGACCGCTACGATTGGCTCGTATTCTCCAGCTCAAATGGAGTGCGGGCGTTTTTCGACCGGCTGCTGGAAAAACGCGACCTGCGCGCGCTCGGCAAAATCAAACTGGCTGCGATCGGTCCGGGAACGGCGGAAGAGTTGGCGCGTTACCATTTGCGGGCCGATCTGTTGCCAGCGGAACACCGCGCCGAGTCTTTGGCAGAGTTGCTCGAAAACGCCGCTTCGGCCGGTCAGCGGTTTCTATTGGCCCGGGCCAGCCGCGGGCGCGACGTGCTGGCAACCGAACTTCGAGCCAAGGGGGGAACCGTTGACGAAATCGTGGTTTACACGAGCCACGATGTCGCCGCGCCGGAAGCGGAAATCGCGAGGCTGCTAAGTGCGGGAAAAATCGATTGGATCTCAGTCACCAGCTCGGCGATTGCCGGATCGCTCGCGGCGATGTTTGGCGCGGATCTTAGAAAAACCAAACTAGCCAGCATCAGCCCTATCACAACCGCAACGCTGCAAGAGCTTGGCTACCAGGCGGCTGCCGAAGCCAGCGAGTACACCATGAGCGGCCTGATCGACGCGCTCTGCGCAGTGCATCGTGCGTCCCACAACCATCGGCAATAAGGCGGCAATACGTCGCTTCTGAGTTGGGATGCTTGTGCGGCAAAGTGGCTCGGCTCGGACGCTCGCGAGCCTTTTCCAGCCCCACCGCCCCCCGGTCGTGAATGCACCCAAAACGCGCAAGGCAAGGCGTTATATGGGTTTTAGACCGAACGGCGAATTGCTGGCAAAGAGGCTGCCATCGGTTTTCGTTTAGCCGATGAAGTCAAATTGCCGAAGCTACTTAAAGACCCAATTCTTTCAGTCGATCCCGCCGAGCGAGCCCGCAGTATGAGAACCAGCCAGCCGCGTGCGCTTTTGACCGTTTCGATCGATTTGGAGGCTGGTCCAACGCATCTCGTCGGCCATCGCAGGCTGAATGAGATCACGATCCATTTGCTCGATATACTTGCGAAACACCAGCTTCCGGGGACGTGGTCAACTGGCGATCCGGCGACGTCGGCTGCCTCGCAGGTCGTATCGCGATTCGCCGGACACGAGATTGCAATTCTAGGCGACGCGAGCTGGGTGGGCTGCGGCGCGGGACGTCAGCGCTTTGGCCGCGAATTGGCCAGCCGCACCGAGTGCGCACGAAATGCGGGTCTAGAAATTTCGACCCTCGTGCTCCATGCGACCGAGCTCGGCGACCAATGCGACTTGGCTATCAAGCATGGCCTGACCGCAGTGCGACACTCGGCGGTCGCTGGCAAATCGGCTCGCCGATGGCGCGCGAGCACATTGCGGTTTGGGCTGTGGAGTTTTCCGGTCTCATGTGCACTGCCTGGTTCGAGCCGCTGGTTGCCAGGTGGCGGTGGCGCCCGATCGGCCAAGGCGCTTGTCGATTCGGCGATTGCCGAGCGGGGGTTGTTCCAGTTGGCGATCGATGCGACTGGTCTGGAAGCTCGGGGCGCGTCTGCTCTGCGCGTGCTGCATCGCGTCTTCGAGCACATTTCGCTCCGTCGTCAGCAGCGCGCTCTCGACGTCACGACGATTAGGGCCGCGGCAGGCCAGCTCTCCGAGCAGCTTCATGGCCAGCCTTCGCAATCGATTTTGCGAGCGGCATAAGAGGTAGTCGCATCGCACTGAGGCGCTCCGCGAGGCTCCCGGCGAGGTGACGGCCACAGGCCGGTGCGGCCGCTTCAGGCTAGACCTGCTCGCGGTACGTGCTCCAACTCATATAGCCGAGAATTCCGGCGCAGACGAGAAACGCGATATCCATGGATACACTGGCGTGGCCGAACGGAACTTGTAGCGCGAGATCCAATCCGAACATGAACAGCAGCAATCCGGCAACAACCATTCCGGAAATGGCCAACGCTTTTGGCATTCTTCGTTTCGTCCTCGGAATTGCAACGAGCAAGGGATCGGTCGAACTAGTATAGTTTACGGCTGGCGGAGCCGAAACCTGGGCTTTTTCTGGCAAAATAGCCGAAAAACCAGCCCGGCTTGACCCACGTTCGAGCATCGTATCAGTTGACCGCTGGCCGGATCCCAGGACCCGAGGAATTCGCAACATGTCCGACGCCACATCGTCACCCATCGACACTTGGAGCTCCTTGCGAGCGCAAATGCCGGTCGCGGCCAAGTGGGCCTACTTTGATCATGCTGCCGTGGCGCCTCTGTCCTCGCCTGCTCAGCAGGCCATTGCCACGTGGACGCAACAAGCGGCAATCGAGGGGGATACCTGCTGGCCCGAGTGGAACCGCCGCGTCGAAAATGCGCGAACCTTGGCCGCGCGATTGCTGGGGGCCGAAGCTGAAGAAATCGCCTTGGTACACAGCACCACCGAAGGCATCGGGCTGGTCGCCGAAGGCTATCCCTGGCGCGCGGGCGACAACGTCGTCACACTCGAAAACGAGTTTCCCTCGAACCTCTATCCTTGGATGAATCTGGCCTCGCGCGGCGTCGAAACTCGACGCGTGCAGCCGCAAGAGGGCAGGGTGGATCTGACACAATTGGCCGCGGCCTGCGATGCCCGCACGCGCATTCTTTCAGTCAGTTGGGTCGGTTACGTCAGCGGTTGGCGCTGCGATCTGGACGCCATGGTCGAACTTGCAAGGAAAGCTGGGGCACTGCTGTTCGTCGATGCGATTCAAGGCCTCGGCGTGTTTCCGCTGGACGTGAAGAACACCCCCATCGATTTCCTCGCCGCCGATGGTCACAAATGGCTGCTCGGTCCGGAAGGCGCCGGTCTGTTTTACCTGCGACGCGAACACCTCGAACTGTTGCGGCCAATCGGCGTCGGCTGGCACAGTGTCGAACACGCCAGCGACTACAGCCACATCGAGCTGAAACTGAAATCGACGGCCGCCCGGTATGAAGGGGGCACGCAAAACATGGTCGGCTTTCTCGGCCTGGCCGAAAGCCTGCAACTGCTGGTCGACTTGGGCCAGGCAGCCATCGGGCGACGGGTCCTCGAGATCACCGATTTGGCATGCGAGCGGCTGCGCCAAGCCGGCGCTGCGATTGCCAGCCTACGCGAGGGGGAGCATCGCTCAGGCATCGTTTCGTTCGAAATGCCCGGCCAGAACTCGGCCTCGCTGAGGCAGCGCGCCTTGGCAGCCGGCGTGGCCATGAGCGCACGCGGCGGAAAGCTTCGGATCAGCCCCCACGCTTACGTGAACGAAGACGATATCGAGCGTCTGATCGACGCCATCGGCAGTTCGTAGGGCTGCGGTGCAACCGGGGATTTTGCGTTCTTGCCCCCTTGCGCCAAGCGCCGGGCCGACCGAATTACGCATCGAAACCATGGCCGGTCTCGCAGCGCGAAATCGAGCGGGTTAGAATAACTCTGGCACGTGAGCACCACTTCGTTCCAAAGGCTGCCCCCCCATGACCAATTCCGATTCGCGGATCGCCGTTTACACCGGATCGTTCGACCCGATCACGCTCGGTCATTTGAACGTCATCGAGCGGAGCAGCCGGCTTGTCGACAAGCTGATCGTGGGCATCGGCATCAATATCGAAAAGCAGTCCCTGTTCTCGCCCGAGGAACGGGTCGACCTGGTCCGCCGCACGATCGCCAAGCTGGATAACGTCGAAGTGAAATCTTTTACGGGGTTGGCCGTCAACTTTGTGCGAAACTGCGGCGCCCGAGTGCTACTGCGGGGCATGCGCTCGCTGGGCGACATCGAAGCCGAGTTCACGATGACCATGGCCAACCGCAAACTCGATCCGGGCATCGAAACCGTGTTTCTGATGGCCGACGATCAGTATTCGCACGTCTCCAGTTCGCTGATCAAGCAGATCGCCGCCATGGCCGGCGACGAAGAGCTGGCTCGTTTCGTGCCCCGCGAAGTCGTGGCGGCCATTCGGCAGAAGATGACGAACTAGGCAAGCATTGCCGCTTAATTCTTGCCCGACCCGTTTAGTTCTTACCCGAGTTGTCGCCGTCTTCTTTGTTCAGATGACGGCGCAGATACCGGGCGCGCTCGATGTTGCGATCGGCCGTGTCGAGCTCCACGCCGCGCAGCTTTTGGAGATGTGCCGGCTGAGTGTGAATGAATAGCTCGTTGAGCGTGGGGATTTTTAGATCGTTGATCAGCCCCAGGTTCACTCCCATGCGAACGCTGGAGAGCAGATGCATGGTCTCTTCCGAGCTGATCGTCTGGGCGGTGCGCAGGATGCCATAGGCGCGGCTCACCTTGTCGTGCAGGTTTTCGTGGCTCTCGCGAACCAAGAAATCGCGGGCGCGGCGTTCGTAGTCGATCAGCACGGGCACGATGTCGCCAACTTGCTTGATTAGCTCCAGCTCGCTCTTGCCGAGCGTAATCTGGTTACTGATCTGGTAGAAATCGCCCATGGCCTGCGAACCTTCGCCATACAGGCCGCGAACCGCCAGGCTGATCTTTTGCAGGCTGCGGAAGACTTTGTCGATTTGCCGCGTAATCACTAGCGCCGGCAGGTGCAGCATGACGCTGACGCGTAAGCCGGTTCCCACGTTCGTGGGGCAGGCGGTCAAAAAGCCGAGCTTGGAATGATAAGCGAACGTCACTTGCTCGCCCACCAGTGAATCGATGCGATCAATCTGATCCCAGGCCGATTGCAAGTCGAGTCCGCTGTGCATCACCTGAATGCGCAGGTGATCCTCTTCGTTGATCATCAGGCTGACCTGCTCGTGCCGGTCGATGGCCACGCCACGGGCACCCTCACTTTCGGCGTGCTCGCGGCTGATCAATTGGCGCTCGACCAGAAACTGACGGTCGATGCCCTTGAGCTCGTTGACGTTGACGTATTCCAGTTCGCCCGATTCCTGAATCTGCAGGATGCGATCGCGAAGCACGGCCTCGATTTCGCCGCGGTCACTCTGGCTGGCACGGCTGATGAACGGGAATTCGGCCAGGTTGCGAGCCAGGCGGATGCGGCTACTAATGACGATGTCCGACTCGGGGCCGGAGCCTCGTAGCCATTCACCGCTGGTTTGAACTAGTTCGTTGAGGTCCACCGCTAAAATTCCAATCCCGCTCTCGAGCATTCCAAGTTTTTCTGTCCCCTCAAACTACTCTGTCCCCCAAATGACTCCGCAAGCCGCAGTCGCTCTCCTCTGAATAGGCTACTTCTTCGTCGGCGGCGACTCTTCAACCGCGCGAATTTCGTCGCGCAACTTCGAGGCCCGTTCGTAGTTCTCTTCGCCAATGGCGTCCTTCATTTCGCGCCGCAGCCGGATGAGTTGGGTGCGGTTTTCGGTCCCCTCGGCACCTTTGGCCGGTTTTTTGCCCGTGTGCTCGGTTTCGCCGTGAATGTTAATGATCAGCGGCTCGAGTTCGGACTTGAAGCAGACGTAATCATAAGGGCAACCCAAGCGGCCTTGGTTGCGGAACTCGTAAAACGTGATCCCGCACACGGGGCAAGACCGCTGATCGAGCTTGGCAAGTTCTTCGGCAGTTTGACCCACAGCGAGTTGGTGGGCAAGAACCCCGGCCAGACTGGGAGCGACCGCCGGTTCGTCTTCCGACTGAGTCAGGTACTGCCGCGCGTGCTCTTCACAGAGGTGAAGTTCTTGCGGCTTACCCTTGGTCAACTCCGTAATGTGAAAAGTCGCTGTCTTGTTACACTGTTGGCACTTCATGGGAATCCCCAAGAATTGTCTGAGGCCGTCCTAACCTCGGGCGCGCTCTCAAACTTGTAGCAGACGTTAAGCCGGTCAGATCAATTATATCGAGGGGGAGTGCAAGGCCAGTGGGATTCTAGCACCGACCCTAGGGGTGTCAAGGCGGATCGGCCGCGGCGCGCGAGCGCTTAACCACTTAGCATCACAACTGATAAGCAAACTGCCCGCGGCCACGCGTTGTCGGCCCACCAGGGGGCTGCTAAGCTGGAACCAAAGAAGTGCCAACGGAGTGAATGGCCACTTCGTGTCCCATAACTGCACCACTATTTGGCTCGCCCCGCCAGGGCAGCTCGGCTACGCGGCGTGCGATGAAGCATTCTCCAGATTTTGCTACGTTTTGCGGACTGGCCACCGGCGTTCAACTGGTTCCGGTGTATCGCCGCTTATTGGGAGACGCGCTGACGCCAGTATCGGCCTTTCATAAGATCGACGCCGGGCCGACGGCCTGCTTGTTCGAGAGCGTGATTGGCGGCGAGAAAGTCGGACGTTACAGCTTTTTGGCCGCGGATCCCTTTTTGCAGATCGAGGCACGAGGACAACAAGTCACTGTCACGTCGGCCACTGGCACGTCGGCCAGTGTCACGTCGGCCAGTGTCACTGAGCAGTTCACCGCCGAAGACCCGCTGGAAGAGCTGAAGAAACGGGTCGAAGCCATTCGCTCGGCAACTTTGCCCGAATTGCCGCCGTTCACCAGCGGCGCCGTCGGCTATGCCGGTTACGACGTCATCCGCTATAGCGAGCATTTGCCCAATGCGCCAAAAAACGATCGGGATCTTCCCGATCTGTCCTTTGCTTTCTACGATCACATGGTCGTCTTCGATCACGTCAACAAGACAAACGTTGTCGTGGCGATGGCCCGGCTGGACAAGTTTGGCGCGGACCTCAAGGCCGCCTATGCCGACGCCCAACGCCGGGTCGATCAACTTGTCGCCCAGTTGGAGCGGCCCGACAAAAACCTGCCGCCAGCCGACATTCGGATTCTCGGTGACCCCAAAATTGCCTTCCTCTCGAACTTCGCGCAGGACGATTTCGAGCGCGCGGTCGAGAAGTGCGTCGAATACATCCAGGCAGGCGACATTTTTCAGGTCGTCTTGAGCCAGCGTTTGCAAATCGAAGTGCATAGCGAACCGTTCGAGATCTATCGCACGCTGCGGGTAGTAAACCCCAGTCCATTCATGTTCTATTTGCGGTCACCCAGCGTAACGCTCGTCGGTAGCTCGCCCGAAATCATGGTCCGCGTGGTGGGTGGAAAGGTGACCGTGCGGCCGTTGGCCGGCACTCGGCGGCGCGGAGCCACCGAGGAGGAAGATCGGCGAATGGCCGAAGAACTGCTCGCCGATCCCAAGGAACGGGCCGAACACGTGATGCTGGTCGACCTGGGCCGCAATGACGTGGGCCGAGTCGCCCGATACGGTTCGATCGAACTGACCGACTAGATGACGCTCGAACGCTACAGCCACGTCATGCACATTACCTCGAACGTCACCGGCCAGCTGGCCGACGGACGCGACGCTTTCGACGCCCTGCGGGCCTGCGTGCCCGCCGGTACCGTTTCGGGTGCGCCAAAAGTGCGGGCGATGCAGATCATCGACGAGCTCGAACCGCACCGCCGCGGACCCTACGCCGGCGCCGTGGGCTACGTCGACTTCAACGGCAACATGGACACCTGCATCGCTCTGCGCACACTGGTAGTCCAGGGAAACCAGGCCTATATCCAGGCCGGGGCCGGAATCGTGGCCGACAGCGTGCCGGCCAGCGAATATCAAGAAACGCTCAACAAAGCCCGCGGGCTGCTCAAAGCAGTCGAAATCACCGAAGAGCGCCTCAAAGAATCGCGGACGTAAACGGGGCGGTACACATCGCGATGCAGATCGACTCGATAGAACTGTTTCGCATGCCCCTGGAGAAGCCGCAGCGGGGCAGTGGTGCCGGCAATGAGCTGGAATCGATTGTCGTCGCGATTTCGAGCGGCGGCCAGGCCGGCTGGGGCGACACGACTCTCTCGCGAGCACCGCGCGTGCAGGCCGAATGGTCGGCCGGCGCGTTTGCCTGCCTGAGAGATTGGCTGGCGCCCGCACTCGTCGGCCAGACGCTTTCTTCCAGCCAGAAGTTGCAAGAGGCGCTCTCTCCATTTTGCGGCAACTCGCACTCCAAGTCCGCGCTCGACATTGCCTGGTGGAATCTGTCAGCCAACCGCCAGGAGAAGCCGCTGGGGCTACTGCTCGGGGCACCGGCGGGCGCGAGTCCCATTAGCGCGACGCTGGACGTGATGGATTCGCTCGACGAACTGTTCGCGGCCATCGGCCT
>JAYVCO010000516.1:0-8757 GCA_043749935.1 Planctomycetia bacterium | reverse complement strand
GGCGAAATTCGACCTCACGCGGTTGGTCACGGAGTTGAAGCGGTTTTCCGACCTGAACCATGCACAATTGGCCGGCAGCGGCGTGGCCCAACTCTTATGGAAACGAACTGCCGAGGACCATTTCACCGCGGAGGCCGAATTCCAGGCTCGCGGCTTTCAGTGGGTCGCCCCACAAGGCCGCGCTTGGAAGGAAGATAGCCTGACAGCACGGCTCGAACTCGCCGGTCAATTGAGCGGGCAAAGCGTGAAGAGTGTCGAGAGCGCCAAATTGACGGTCAACGCGGGCAACGAACAAGCGCAAGCGCAGTTGCAAGAAGCGGTTTCGGATCCGACTGGAGGCATTTGGCCGCTCGAGTGCCAGTGGCGCGGGCAATTGTCTCATTGGGCGCCCAGGCTCGAAGCGTTTGGAGTGACCGGCTGGGCACTGGCGGGTACGGGCACGCTGCAAGCAGTTTTGAACTGCTCGCGTAAAGCCATTGCGACCGAACAAGCCAAAGTCGATGTCGCCAACTTCGAGGCCGCGGGCCATGGTTGGTTCGTCAGCGAGCCAACGGCGTCCACAATAGTTGCTGGAAATTGGGACCTGGAAAAGAGCCGCATTGATATCGCCGAAGTGCAGTTTTCTGCTGGCAATGCGGTGGCCACCATGAGCCGCGCGGCGCTGCTCAAGACGGCCTCTGGCTGGACGCTCAATGGCGGCGCCGGACAGTTCGACGCGGATCTGGCTCAACTCGCTCGCTGGCATCACGATCCGCGCACGCCGGTCGCCTTGCAGATCGCGGGCAGGTTGAAAGGCGAAACGCAATGGAAGCACGAGCAAGGCGTGACCACCGGACAAATCAATGGCACGATCGACAAGTTGCAATTGGCTGACATTTCGCATCCCGAGTCCGAGACTGGTCAGCCGATGGTTTGGCAGGAGCCGCGAGTCACGTTGGCCGCGAGTGTCAACTATCAACACACCAGCGAACAGTTGCAGCTCGACAAATTGCAGGTTGTCTCGGCTGCGCTGCATTGCGATACGAGCGGCACGGTGAGCCTCGCTGAAAATGAGGGCAACGTCGATTTGAAAGGCACTGTGCAATACGACTGGGAACGTCTAGCTCCGTTGTGGACGACCTACGTCGGGGCCGGCGTCCAGATTGTCGGGCAACAAACTCGCACCTTCGCGTTGCACGGAAAACTAGACGGCCCCATCACCAGCGCGGCTTCCTGGCAACACCTGGCTGGCGAAGCTGCGGTCGGCTGGACCGGAATGGACGTTTATGGGTTGCAGGTGGGTCGTGGCGAAATCTCGGCCAAACTGGCTGACGGCCAGCTAACGACTCAGCCCATCGACATCGAGGTTGGCGAAGGCCGGCTGACAGTTGCACCGCTTGTACGATTGTCTCCCGTACCGGCCGTGTTGTTCCTGGGGCGCGGCCCATTGCTGTCTGATGTTCATCTCACGCCAGAGCTTTGCGCTCGCGGCTTGAAGTTCGTGGCTCCCATTCTTTCCGAATCTACGGTTGCCGACGGACGCTTTTCGGTCGCCCTCGATGGCGGGCGATTGCCCCTATCAGATCCCGGCACCGGGGACATGGCCGGCCGCATGGCCATTCGTGCCCAGGCCAAGCCCGGACCCGTCGCTCAAGAATTCATGGTGCTCATTAACGAACTGACCGCAATTCTGCGACGCGGCAGCCTGGCCACGGTCGACGATCAGACGAAGTCTTTCTTGAGCATTGACGACTCGGAAATCGATTTTCGGCTGGTCAATGGCCGCGTTTATCATCGCAATCTGCGTTTCAATGCCGGCGCGATGCCGATTCAAACCTACGGTTCGGTCGGACTTGACGAAACGCTCTCGATCGTGGCCGAGATTCCACTGCAGGCGACTATTTTTGGCATCGATTTGTCGCTCGGCGCGCTGGAAGGTCAGACGCTGAAAATTCCGATCGAGGGAACCCTGAAGAATCCCAAGCTCGATCGCCGCGTCTTGCAGCAACTGACAGGCCAGGTATTGCAAAGTACGGCCCGCGGCGCGTTGATCGACGGCGTCAATAAGCAATTGCAACGTTTGTTCCCGGGTCAGTAGCCCCAGCAGCCTGTTGAACGATTCGACGGGCCGCGACATCGCTGGGATGCGATGGCTTGCAATAACGACGCAATTCATTTTTTGCGATTCCTTGCGGTGCTTGGTTCCACACTTGGCGAGGTGGAAAAATGCCCACGATGGCGTTTTTCAACGGACTGCTTGCCGAGGATCGCGGAAAGCCAGACGCGCACGCGAGTTCCATTCGTGGTTTGCCGCAAAATCCGATCACTCCCTCCCGCCATCGGGGTCGAGCAGGTACCATTGACGTGTTGAGGGGGCGTACGGAGCCTGGCCGATCCTGGGGCGGCGAATCACCATGAAGCTCATCCTGTTGGGAACCACCGGATATCATCCCAGCGATCAGCGGCAGACGGCCTGTTTCATGATCCCGGAATTGGGAATCATTCTTGATGCGGGCACCGCGATGTACCGCGCTCGAGACTATGTCTGTACCCCGGAACTTGACGTTTTCCTGACGCATGCCCATCTCGATCATGTGATCGGCATTACCTTTCTATTTGACGTGCTCAAAGACAAGAACGTCGGCCGTGTGACCGTGCATGCCGCTGAAAGCAAGCTGAAGGCCATCGACGAGCATTTGTTCGCGGAGGATCTTTTTCCCGTCAAGCCGCCGTGTGAGTTTCGGCCTTTGGCTGCACGGGTTCCGCTGGCACGTGGCGGCCAACTAGCACACTTCCCGCTGCAACACCCCGGTGGCGCATTGGGGTTTCGCCTCGACTGGCCCGGACACTCAATGGCTTATGTCACCGATACGACAGCCACCAAAGACGCCAAATACCGCGAGTCCATTGCCGGCGTCGATCTGCTGCTGCACGAGTGCTACTTTCCCGATTCGATGCCGGAAATGGCATCTTTGACCGGCCACAGCACGACGACGCCGGTGGCCGAGCTGGCACGTGCTGCCGGCGTAGGCCGGCTGGTATTGGTCCATACGGACCCCCTCGAAGGGGAGCAGCGCCCCGGCAAGCTGGAGGCCGCGCGGGCGATTTTTCCAAAAACTTTCGTGGGATTCGATCGCATGGAAATCGACTTCTGAGCAGGAGCAAGTCACGCATTGTCGCCAAAAACTGGCACTCGCCCACTCTGCCCCTTCGTCTAGGAGTCTAGCGCGAAACGAACGGAATTTTCGGCGGATGTCGCCAGATTTTCCGCGGAGACAAAGTTTTGCAATTTTTTTTTGAGAATCACAAGTCATTTATTTCAATATACTTAAGATAAACATACGGCTTTTTACTGCCTATTAAAGGCAGATTTAATAGCTTGACTCTTCGCACCTTCCCAAGCACAATGCTAGGGCGTTAGATTTCGGCTGGCGCATTGCGGAACAATAGGCGCAATGAACCGCAACGTGTGCGTACCGGCCACCGATGGTGTAAGGACCGAGACCTAAGGCCTTTGCTTTAATTCGAAAAGCTCGAACTTAAAGCGATAAATCTTCGTAAATGAAGAATTAAAAGGCGAGGGTCGGTCGGGGAAACAATTGATTGACTCCCAGCACTGCAACGGATTCCCACCGATAACCAGTAAAGCGCCCCCCGCCTGAAATGGTTGACTAAGAGAATTTGGCTGCTAACAGGCCAAGCACGAATCATTTGGAAGACTGAATTCCTCGGTTTCCCAAAATGCTCGGCCTTGCACGTTGGTGTGTCTTCACGCTTATGAATCGGCTGTACGGTGCCGGCAAAGGCTTTGATAAGGAACAGCGTCTTTGCTCAGGAACAGCACCAAATTTGTTTGTTACAGAGGCAAGAGGTTGGCAATAGCATTGGATCGCTTTGCCACCAAGGAATTACCCGTGTGTTCGCGGGAGGGAGATACCCATGAAAATGAACAAAGTGTCGTCGGTAGAAGACTACAAAATCGTCAGTAGCTTTCAGTCTTTGCGCAAGACCCTGTTGGACGACAAATTTGCCGATCGGCTGGAAAAGCCTTTGGCATACTGGGCGTTGCCCAACGACCGGAGGTTGCCGCTGGCATTTTTAGGCCGCACGATCAAGGATCTGCTGGCCACTCCGTTCGAGGAACTCTCGGCCACGCCTGGCATTGGCCAGAAAAAAATCAGCTCTTTGGTCAAGCTACTGTCGCGCGCCACGAAAGACCATCCGCCGGCCGTGCCGTTCGGACTGACAGATCTGAACGAGGGCGCGAAAAAACCGGTTGCGGTCGAAAAGCCGGAGGCCGAACCGACTAGCTTTGATCCGTCAATTGTCTCGGAAGCTTTGTGGTCTCAATGGCAGGAAGCGGTCATTGAACATGGTGTAGGTCGCGAAAAACTGGGTCGGCTCGCGCCCACCTTGCAAGCGCTTCCGACCGTGATTTGGCACACGCCGTTGGAGAATTACGTCAACCACACCGTCGCTGAAATTCGCCAGTTGAAAACGCACGGCGAAAAGCGCGTCCGCGTCGTGCTTGAAGTGTTCTACCTGGTCCACGAGATGCTCTCAGGCCGAGCCACCGAAACGCATCTCTCCTTGCGAATCGTCCCCAAGTTCATCCAGCCCATTGAATCCTGGATCGGTCAGGTGCTCGATCGGCCAGGCGTTCCTTCGCCTGAGGAAGTGCGCGATCACTTAGCCGTGCCGCTGTTGAGCCAAATCGAGATCGACGCTGGTTCCACGATTCACGAGCTCAGTGAAGGTCGTTTGGGCATCCAAGGTTCGCCGCAAAGCGTTCGGCAGCAATCAAAGCGCATGGGCGTGACCCGAGCACGCGTGTATCAATTGCTCGAAGATTGCAGCCGGGTTCTGGAAGTGCGCTGGCCCGAAGGTCAACAACAGTTTGCCCAATTGGCTGCCAAGTTCCAGGCCGAGGGGACCGAGCAAGACGACTTGCGTTTGTTCCGTGCCACGCAAGAACTGTTCTATCCCGGCAAGCACAGCAGTCTGTCGGACGAAGAGAAGGAATCCGCCAGCCCTGTTCTGGTAACGAGCTAACGCACCTTGAGATCGTTAGCGAACGGGGACGCGGGCTCGAGCATTTTCCGTGCGCGCTGGCGCATCGTGCGAGTGGTCGATCCGCAAGTGCTGGTTCGCCGGCCTTGATCGGATCGCTCGCTCGTTCAATTGTTTGAGCAACTCGCGATGGCGAGCGTGACCGCTCAGATGCCCATAAGCCACGGCCCGGCCTGCCAACTGTGCGAGCAATCGCGGCCGCGGCATGCTCGATAGCAATTCAAGTCCAACCAAGACCGCGTGCGCAAGCAGCGTTTTGGTCCGGCCCGCAGCCGGCAGGTTTCGCCAGAAAAGCCGTTCGTCATGGAGAGCCTGGCGGAAGGGACTCTCGGGCAGGTCGACGTCTCGCGAGGCGAGAACGCGAGACTGCTGCTCGACGGCAACTGTGAATCCGCCTTTAGCCAGACATAACGCAAGATCCACGTCGGCTTGTTGGGCACCCAGTCGAGCGCTCAATCCGCCCACCAGGTCCAGGGCCGCTTTGCGATAGAAAGCGGCGAACCCGCCCGGCCCGATGATCTCGGCCTGCATTTCGCTGGTGAGTTGATTCCGGCCGGCGCCCACGAGAAACCTCTTTCCGCGCGGCCGATAACCGATCCCGGCAGCGAAGATGCGATCGCCGTGCTCCAGATCGAGAACGAGCGGGGCAACGGAGCCGACCTGCCGGTCACCAAAACGTGCCAGCGGCGCGTCCGTCCAGCCCTCGGTCACCTGGCAGCCGCTTTGCAACAAGTGCACGAACGGCGCGCGTGTCTCGGCCAGCGTTTGATTGATGCGCTGACAAACGGAGCGGCTGTCGTTTTGGACGAAGCGCACTTCGTCTTTCAAATCGTAAGGATCCGAGTAAGGCTGATTCAGCGCGACAAATACCTCGCAATCCGTGGGACGATTTTCCAGCACGGAGACCAAGGTGCGTTCCACGGATTCAACGCTGCCCACCGCTGTGATGACGATCGCTAGGCGTGGCACAAAAGACCTCTTTCGAAGCTCTGCTGGAGCAAGCAGCCGACCCTAAGCACACCAGCCTCGCCCGTGCAAGGGGTTGTAGGCATCAGCGTCGCTGTTCGGATTATGTCGGCAATCGGCGCAAGCAAAGTTTATCGAACCCTGTCGAACCGGTAAGGAACGCGCGTTTCGAGCGCGACGCCAGGGCGCAACTTAGCCATTCTCGCGCGGATGGCAGCTAGCATGGCTTTGTCGACTCAGGGTCTTCCGCCCAGACCCGTGCTAGCTGCACCAACATCTCCACGACTTGAACCATTTCCTCCAGACAGGTCCACTCCAGCGGAGAATGCGGATTGTGTTCGCCCGTCGAAAGATTCGGCGTCGGCAGGCCCAATTCGGTAAAGCGCGAGCCATCGGTGCCGCCACGTATGATCGTCAAATGAGGCGCGCGCTCCAACCGCTCAAGAGCAACTTGAGCATAGCGCACGGCGCGCGGCTCGGCAGCCAACCCATCGGCCATATTGCGATACTGGGGCGTGATCTCGATTTCAACGGCAGCGCCGGGAAACGAACGTTGACACTCTATTGCGGTCGACCGCAATAGATCGGCCAGTTGCGCGAGGTTGTGTGTCTCGAAGTCGCGCACGATGATCCGCATTTGCGCTTCGGCCACGCCGCCACTGAGTTGATAAGGATGCAAGAAGCCCTGCCGCCCGTCAGTCGTTTCGGGCGAAAGAGTGCGGGGCAAGCGGTGGATGAACTCGCCAGCCACGCGCAACGCGTTGACCATCCGACCTTTGGCAATCGAGGGATGAATGTTGACGTCGCGGACGGTGACCACGGCCAGGTCGGCGGAAAATGTTTCGACGTCGATCTCATTGGCGCCGCGCCCATCCAAGGTATAGCAGACCGCGGCCCCCAAGACGTTCAGATCCACGTGGTCCACGCCGTGGCCAATTTCCTCATCGCAAGTAAAACAGATTCGTAATGGTCCATGCTCGATCTCGGGATGCGCTTGCAAATAGGCGGCGGCTTCCATGATCACGGCCACCCCTGCCTTGTCGTCGGCGCCCAATAGCGTCGTGCCGTCGGTGGTAATCAAGGTACACCCGACGAGCGACTCCAACTCCGGATTGTCGGCGGCGCGAATGACGGCCTGGGGGTTTCCCGGCAAGACCAGATCACCACCTGTGTACCGGCGAACGACTTGAGGCCTTACGCCCGCCCCGGTCGTTTCCGGTGAGGTATCGACATGGGCGTTTAGTGCGACCACGCTCACCATCTTTTCGGTGTTCGACGGCACCGTGGCCAGCACGATTCCGTGCTCCGTCTGTACGGCGTCCGTCAGGCCCATCGCCAGCAATTCGTCGCGTAGCATGCGCCCAAGTTCCAACTGTCCTGGCGAGCTGGGATAAGTCGTGGCCCCCTCGCGGGCAGTCGTGTCGACGCGCACATATTTGAGAAATCGCTCCAACAGGCGTTCGCGGTTGATCATGGCTGAAGTGGCTTTGAAAAGAAGTTTGAAAAAAACAATTTGCACATCGTGACTGTCCGGCTAGGGTGCCGCTGGAGTTAAAGCTTTGGCAGCGTGCCGTGCTTCGATTATTGGCCCGGCATCCACTTTCCAGTAGCCGCCAACTTTGCGGACAGTAAGCGGAAGCGGGAAAGCTGATGAGTGTAGCGCAACTTGCTCAGTGTCTTCACCCGCTTTCTTGGAAATCTCCATAGTCCGGTACTGTTCAGCGAGCAAAGCGGCCACGTCTTTTGGATACTGACCTTTCCAGAGAACATCCGCATCGTCACGATCGACAATCACATCGCGGATTGTCTGTTCGTCGGCCATGAGCATCGCCACCATAAGTTGTCTGTAGGCAGCCTCGGGCGTGGCGGTGAGATCCGCCCTCGCAGGGTCTTTCGCTTTTGGGTTTGGTTTTCCGCAGCGAGCATGGCGATGGCGAAACACAGAATGCACGAACGGTTCCTCATGCGAGACTCCACGAGCATTTAGTTTTAGAAACTCGATACTTCGGTCTGCAATTCCTAGATCGACCAACCGTTGTCAGTCAGTCCCAGTACCCAAGTCGGTGTGGCTTGATCGTCATGTACTTGCAACAAAGCCGTTCCATGCGAAGAACAACCCGAGCATGGCTTCGTGTTTATCCCATATCTCACTTTGGGCATTTGCCAATCGCGTCATCCCTCACACAATCGTCCTAGCGGACAGGTTCCACATTCGGACAAGTTTGCCGCGCGTCATCTTCTCGCATGGGTGCCTATTTTGGTAGGCTGTGGGCGAACAAATTCGCGACTCGAAACTGGTGGAGATGCAAGGATGGCCGATTCCGCTGTCAGTTACCTGGCCTTTGATGTCGAAACGGTCGCCGATGGCGAGTTGATTTCCAGAATCCGCTACCCGGGCGAGGGGCTCGAAGCGAAGCCTGCCATCGAGCGCTACCGCCAGGAACTGCGAGACCAGTATGACAGCGACTTCGTTCCTTACACGTTTCAATTGCCCATCTCGGTGGCGGTCGGCAAGATATCGAGCGATTATCGCTTGATGGACGTGACGGTGCTCGACGAGCCGCAGTATCGGTCGCACGTGCTGGTCGAGCATTTCTGGCGCGGCTGGGAGAAATACCGCCGCCCGACCTTGGTGAGCTTTAACGGTCGCACTTTCGATCTGCCGCTGTTGGAATTGGGCGCCTTCCGCTACGGCGTGAGCGTGCCCGGCTGGTTTAACGTGGGAGCCAAGAGCTTTGAGCA
>JAYVCO010000515.1:0-2563 GCA_043749935.1 Planctomycetia bacterium | reverse complement strand
GATCCGCACCGGCCGGTTGCCTTCGTATTCGACGGTCACCTGGCTCTTGCTGTCGGGCCGCAGCCAATTGACTTCGTTCTTCTGGCGAGCCGCGGTCAGCCGATTGAGAATGCGATGGGCCAAGGCGATCGGCAGCGGCATCAGCTCGGGCGTGTCGTTGCAGGCATAGCCGAACATCAGGCCCTGATCGCCGGCGCCAATGTCCTTGCCGGATTTGTCGTCTTCGTTCACCCCCTGGGCGATATCGGGGCTTTGCTTGTCGATCGAGATCATCACGGCGCACGTGTCGGCGTTGATGCCGGCCTCGTCGTCGGTGTAGCCCACTTCGCGAATCACGCGGCGGACTTCGCTGGCATAGTCGATGACCGCCTTGGTCGTAATCTCGCCCGCGACGATCGCCACGCCCGTGGTGACCATCGTCTCGCAAGCCACGCGGCTGTAGGGATCCTGTTTCAGGAGGGCATCGAGCACCCCATCGGAAATCTGATCGGCCAACTTATCGGGATGCCCCATGCTGACCGATTCGCTAGTGAACAAGTACTTTCCTGAAGCCACGTAACGATCTCCTGTACACGAAAAACAACGATCTGGTGCGACAAGCGAAACAAGTGATTAGGCATTATAGCTGTGGCGGGGCGGCATTCGCAACTGTAGCGAAGTGCCGACACGCGGTGGGACTACTCGGAACTTTCTGGGCCCTTCTCGCTAAGGCAATCGCGTGCCTCCTCAACGGCCTTCAGGAATCCGTCTAAATCGACCTTCCGAAGAATTGAAGACTCAATCAATTCTAGCCCTGGTGTTTCGAGGTCGAATTGCCCCACACCTCGCTCTTCGCTCACAAGGGCAACAAACCGATCTCCGAAATATATTTCGGCAACGAGCCTTTCGTACTCTGGGGGGCTGGCTATACGAATACCGAATCGTTGGCTCATTGGTCGTCCGTCCTTTTGAAATATTGGCAGTCAGCGTCTTGCCGCTGCCTCACGCCGCCGTGCGCCGGTCTCGTAGCGTTGCGGGCTGCCCAGCC
This sequence comes from Planctomycetia bacterium, assembly GCA_043749935.1. Taxonomy (GTDB): domain Bacteria; phylum Planctomycetota; class Planctomycetia; order Pirellulales; family PALSA-1355; genus PALSA-1355. Next base: position 1,536 of record JAYVCO010000515.1, on the reverse strand, counting down.
ACCAATGCGTCCAGCGCATCGACCGTGCGTTTGGTCGCTCCCAATTGAGAAGCGACAACTCGACGGGCCCGAGCGCCCAGGTCTTGGACGAACGGGGGATCATCCAGGCACCTGCGGACGAACGCGGTCAGTTCATTCGCATCCTCAACGACGATGGCCGCCTGGGCGTTCAATAGCGCCGTCACCACGTCGCGAAAATTGTGGGTCTTGGGACCAAAGGAAACCGCGGCGCCGTAGGCGGCGGGTTCGATCATGTTCTGGCCGTTGCGGCTCCCCATGCTGCCACCGACGTAAGCAATGTCCGCCGTCCCCCACCAGGCGCCCAACTCGCCGACCCGATCGACCAGCAACACGCGCGCGGCCGGGTCGGGTCCGTCTTCCTCTAGCCGAGTGCGCTGCTGCCAGGGCAGTCCGCTGGCGGCGATCAGCTTTGCCACTTCGGCAAACCGATCGGGATGCCGCGGGACGATGACTAGCCGCAAGCGGGGATGCGCGGGCGACAACTGCCGAAAGGCATCGAGCGCGAACTGTTCTTCCGGCTGCTGCGTGCTGCCGGCCAAAAAGATCGTATCGCCCGGGCGGAAGCCGGCCAGTAAGGCCAGCCGCACGGTCGCAAGATTCTCGCGATCGGTCTGGGCGCCATCGAACTTGAGCGAGCCGGTGACGAACACTTTTTCACCCAAGGCACCAAGCTCGAGAAAACGGTCTGCATAGACGGGATTTTGTGCCGCGACCAAGTCGAGCTGCTCGACCAGCCGGCGGACCACCGGACGGAAACGTCGATAGCCCCGAAAGCTGCGATCGCTCAACCGGCCATTGATGATCGCCACTTTCGCGCCAGCGATTTTGGCGGCCGCGATCAGATTGGGCCACAGTTCAAGCTCGGCCAGCACCAGCAGCTCGGGCCGGAGCCGCTTCATCGCCCGCCGCACAGCCCAACTGAAATCCAACGGGCAATAAAACACCAGGTGCTCGGCGTAACGCGATTTGGCTAGCGTGTAACCCGTGAGCGTCGTCGTCGAGATCACCACGTCCCAATCCGGGTGGCGGCCGCGCAGCTCGCGGACCAGCGAGCTGATCAGGCTGACTTCGCCCAGACTGACAGCGTGGATCCAGACACACGTGGCTTGCGAAGTGCGCTTGGGCACCAGCCCCAGAAACTTCTCGCCAAAGCCCGCGCGGTATTTGCCTTTACGAAGGGCGCTGGCCAGCAGCCACGGGGAGGCGAGCACCAGCAGAATCAGATACAGCAGGTTGAGCAAGTAGGCAACCAAGCGTGGGACTCCTTTCCCAATGCCGCGAGCGACTACGCTGAATCAATCCAAAATACGCGTTCACGCGGAGACGCGAAGATCGCGGAGATACTAAAAACAATCTGGTCCGTCTTTCTTTGGCATTTCCATCTCCGCGATCTCCGCGCCTCCGCGTGAAATCCTTTGAATTTCTTTCTGCTGCCACTGACGGAAGTGCCAGTGCAAACAGCGGAGCACTGGCGACACGCCAGTGGCACCTCGCAGATGGCATACAACATCAGTC
>JAYVCO010000514.1:0-6063 GCA_043749935.1 Planctomycetia bacterium | reverse complement strand
GAATATTCGTGGCAAACGTCTACGCGCCGGATGGGACGACAAGGTTCTCAACGCAATTTACGCCGGTTTATCAGGCAATTAACGTGCGATTGCCCTGCCGAGAGTGCCGAGGTCGTGCATCGTCCCGTCATATAAGAATGCGTGTTGCCCATGAGAGCCACTACTTACCGCCAATGACGAATAGCCCGTCACTTGGTTGCTACCGTTAATGCCACGTGCCTCGCTAGATGTACCGCCGAGCGTGCCGAGGTCGTGCATCGTCCCGTCGTACAAAAACGCGTGGGCCGATGTGCCTGCCACGTTCCCACTATCGTTAATACCATATCCCCAGCCAGGTATTCCGAGGTCGTGCATCGTTCCGTCGTATAAGAACACGTCTTGCTGATGGCTCCCGGGCACAAAGGAGTAGCCTGTCACTTGGCCGTGGTTGTTAATAGCGTATCCAAAGCTGAGTGGATCGATAGGGTCTCCGAGCGTGCCGAGGTCGGTCACAGTGTACGTTGCCGCCGAGGAAAGAGAAGGCAGCAACAGCCCGAGCGCGATGATGATGGCCAATGATTTCGACATGAACGAGCCTCTTCATGTAATGTTGCCCCGATCCGAATCATAGCACGCTTGCCGGTCTGGCGTACTGCTAATTCGCACTGGGCCGCGCCACTTTTTCGGCCTGACGCATGGCTCGCAGCAGGTTGCCGCCCAGGATCTTGTGAATCTCCTGCTCGCTGTAGCCGCGATCCAACAGGCCCTGCGTGATGTTGGGGTAGGTGCTCACGTCTTCCAGTTGCGCCGGCAGCTTCGTGATGCCGTCGTAGTCCGAGCCCAGGCCGACGTGGTCGATGCCGGCGATCTTGACGATCTGGTCGATGTGGTCGAGCACGACGTGGATCGTGCCCGGATCGATCGGGTTGTTCATCTCCCAGCGGCGCAGTTCGGCCCGCAATTGCTCGGTGTCGTCGCCATACTTGGCTTTCAACTCTTTGCGGAACTGCATGTACTTTTTCGCCGGTTCGGCCGCGCCGGGAACGACGAACCCGGAAAAAAAGTTCACCATCACCACGCCTCCGTTGGCGGCCGTCAGCCGCAACACGTCGTCGGGCACGTTGCGCGGATGGTCGGAAATCGCCCGAGCCGACGAGTGCGAAAAGATGATCGGCGCGATGCTGACGCGCAAGGCGTCTTTCATCGTCGCGGGCGAGACGTGCGAAAGATCGACCAGTATTCCCAGCCGGTTCATTTCTCGCACGACCTCTTCGCCAAACGGGGTCAGCCCGTCGTGCTTCGCGTCATCGGTCGCCGAGTCGGCCCAGTCCAACGTGTCGGAATGGGTGAGCGTCATGTAGCGAGCCCCCTCGGCGTACAACTGCCGCAGCACGGCCAGCGAGTTTTCGATCGAATGGCCTCCTTCCACGCCGATCAATGAAGCAATCTTGCCCTCGCGACAAATCCGCTCGATGTCATCAACCGACAAGGCCAATGCGAAAGTCTCCGGATAGCGCGCGATCATGGCCTTCACGATCGCGATCTGTTCGAGTGTCGTCGCCAAAGCCTTGCCATCGTGCCGCACACTGGCCGGAACATAGACCGACCAGAACTGCGCCTTGACGCCCCCCTGCCGCAGTCGCTCGATATCGGTGTGCAAATCGGGCTGCGGCTTCGAGATGTCCAGTTTATCGAACGTCGATGAGCCCTTCGTGCGGATGACCCAAGGCAGATCGTTGTGGCCATCGACCAGCGTCGCGCCGGCGTGTATCTGACGAGCTCGATCGGTCACGACGATTTTGCCGCGAGGTTGGGCCGGTTCCTTGGGCGGCGTCTTGTCATCGGCCCGAGCGATCCCCAATATCGACGAGCAGCAAAGAGCGACGGTGGTGACTGCCAAGCTGCGAAGCATTAGGTGCGACATGTTTAGTTACCCTTGTGATACTAAAAAAACGCACCAAGACGTTCACGGCTTTCCCGCCACTCCATTGACGCTCTGATCGAGCGCGCTAGCCGCTAGCAGAAAAAACATGTTGTGTACTAGCCAGGGCTCGCTCGTGCGAAACGAAGGAGAGCGGCCGCCGCCGCGAGTCATGTCGAAGCCGGGCCGATCGGCGATGCCCATGTCGCGCACCATGCCGTTGGGAATCGCGCCGGGCACCGCTCCTCGCTCCTGGCCGACGATCATGTTGTAGCGGTGGTGATAGCGCGGCGGATTCAACCCGCCATGACCTTCGAACATGCACAGATTGAACGGGTTTCTGCCGAGCACCCAATCGATCTGATCGGTCGCGTAGGCCAACGCCTGCGGATCGTGGGTCAGTTGTTGCACGAGCAGAGCCGACCAGGCGCGGCCCAGAATCCAAAAATTGACACCCATTCCCACGCTCGGGTGAAAGAACGTGGCCTCGGGCTCTTCGGTGCCCTGCCTCGTCAGACCGAAGGGGTTGTCGGTGCGCGCAATGCAGAAATCGAGATACCGATTCAGAGAGTCAATCACCGCGGGGCGCAGCGGATCGTCGCCGTATTGCAAAGCGAAGAGCGCCACGGCACTGGCGGCCACGTCGCCATGATCGCCCGTATCGCCGGGAAAGGCACCCGAAGGCTTTTGCTGTTTCAAGATTGCCGCCGCACAGGCCTGGGAAAATTTCTGGTACTTGTCTTGTTTCGTCGTGCGGTGCAATTCCAAGGCGCCAAAGAGCAACAGCGGATTGGAGGTGGCCGAATCGGCCGCGGCCAAAACGCTCCACAGCCGTTCCGCCCGCTCGGTGTAATCGTGCGCCACGCCACGTTCGCTGAGTATGCGTCCCAGCCGGGCCCAGGCGGCAACAGTCAGCGGCACGTTGGGCGTACCGGGCGCGATGACCGGATCGTCCTCGGTGCCAATCTTATTGTCGGTGTGGATTTCCGGCGCCTTCCATCCCATCCATGTGCGAGCCGGTCCTTGCATGACGTCGCCCCGCATCGAACCGTCGGATGGGTTTTGCATCTTGGCCAGGAACCTGGCTCCCCAGATGGCTTCGTCGAGCGCGTCGGCTGTTCCGGACTTGGCGCGATCGTGCCGGCCGAACAGCCCGGGGTTCGCGGCATAAGCGGTCGCCAGGGCGTAACAGGCACCGCTGTCGCCGAACTGCCACATCGGCTTGTTGTAATCCCCCGCGCTATGCCAGCCGCCGGTGACATCGACGTGCGTGCCGTCGGGCAGCTTGGCATCATCCAAGTGACAAGCCTTGTGCCAGCCCGGCACGTCGAAGCCGCAGCGCTGAATGAAGAAAAAGTCGACGGCGCTTTTTGCCGTTTGGTTCAAGACGGCGCCGCGCTCGACGACAAAGGGAAACGACTCTCCGCGAGCGCCTTGGTTTAGGCCTACCACGCGGTACTTGCCCGGCTGTTTCAACTCGGAAAAATCGGCCCGCCAAAAAAACCACCCCCAGTCGTCCGGCTTGCCCGAGTAAACGCGTCCCGCGCAAGGCACTTCCTTCTCGACGGCCACCTTGCCACTCTCATCAATGACCTGAACTTTCAGCGTCGTGCCGTCCGTAGGAAAGAAGTTCGTACACAGTATCGCGTTTTTCGGGCCATTCAGTTCATAACCCACCTGATTGACCAATGGGCGCACGACCGGCTTCGTGGAGCGCATGTGCAACAGATGAAACTCATCGAACCACACCCTCCCGCCGCGCGCCAGGGCCGCCAATCGCACGGTGTGCGCATGCTCGGGCGGCGAACCGGCAACCAAGGTTAACTCTTGCCAGCCATCGGAATGCGACTCAGGTCCGGCGTCGACTCGCAGGAGCTTCTGCATGTCGTCCATCCACACAGCCAAGATCTGCGCAACGGCGGAACCCTGGCAGCGGGCCCAACCCGAAAGTTGAATTGTGTCGGTAAAGGCTGGCACGCCGTAATTGACCGAAGCCACGGCGTACCAATCGCCGGTGCTCTCGACGAGCAAAGTGGGCAAGGTGCGACGTTTGGTCTCGGGGTCGCTGCGATGCGTACCGGCGCGAGCGCCCGGCGCGATGTCTTCTTTTTCCTCGCCCCACAATCCGATCCGACCCTTGGCGTCGGGCTGCACATCGCCATTGCCCAAATAGGGAATCTCTGACGGAGCGATCGCGACGTCATCGAGCTCGGCCGTTCCCTTGGCGGCAAACCACACTTTTCCTTGAGGTCGCTTGGCTGTGAATTCCACGGCCACATAACGCCACTCGGTTTGGTTGTCGACGCGCGGCGCTTCGATGGATTCCAGCACAGCTCCGCTCGCGCCGAGTTGGTCGAGCCCCAAGCGGGCTTCCCCCTGACGGCTTCGCACCCAACCCTCGAGGCGATAGTCTTGCCCAGGCTGCAAAGTGAATGCCTCACTTTCCCAACTTCGTTTGCCGTCGGTCGACGTGGCCTCCAGAGACCGCTGCCCGCGGCGAGCGGCGTCGTTAGTCACGCGGCCTTGCCCCACGAGCTTCCAGTGTGCCGGCGCTGCGCCGACTTCCTCGAACGAGCCGTTGGCCAAAAGCGGAGCGGCGGACGATTGAGCTTGAACTTGCCGCGGGGCAACGAAAGCGAGAAGCGTGGCGATGATGCCAAGTTGTCGAAGACGATCAATCATGTTTGATTTCTTTACTTTTTGGCTGCGAAGTGGAAGGTGTCGGAATGCCGTCAACCACCGCAGAATACCAGCCCAGCTTGGACATCACAAACTTCGCGGTCCCCGCTGGAAGTTTTCCCGGCTCCAGTTAGACTGAGCCCACCTGCAGAATTGACCCGCCACGATCACCCGCCGCCAGTTTTCACACAAAGCAACCCATGATCACAACTCGCCGGTACGATTTGACGCACGATCTCTTTCTGCCGACCCTGTTGTTCGCCGCGCTAGGCGGCATGACCTGGGCCGTGCGAGGGTGCTCGGGTTTCGGGGCCACGGCCGGCTGCATCTTTGCCGGAGTCATGTGGGGAGCCGCGTGGTGGTTCATCGCGCACGACCCAACCAGGGAGCAATCTCGCCGCTACGCCTCGGGTTGGATCGTACTGGCGCTCACCGTGGGCATCGGCGTCGCCGGGGCTCGGGGGTGGATGCAATGGCCCAGCTTCTTCGAAGGCCGGCTCCAAACCAATTACGCGAAAGGCGAGTTCGTGCCGATCTCGAAGATCTATGGCTTCGTCTGGCTGTTCATAGCGGGCATGCCCTGGGCGGGGCTCGGCGCGTGTCTGTTGGCGTGGTGCGGCTCGCTGCGTGAAACGCGCCTCTGCCATTGGGTGATCCGCGTCGCTTGCGGCATGGCGGGCGCCGCGTTAGCGCGCTATCTGTTCGATACCTATCCACAGTATTTCCTGCCGCTCTACGAATCGCTCGAATCTCGATACAAGGACTTCGAAACCAATCCTAACCTGAAAAGGCTGGTCGGCGACAGCGGCTTGGCCATCTATCACATGGGTTGGTACTTGGGTTTCCTGCTGTTCGAGGTTGCTCGCCGAGAGTGGAAAAATGTGGTGCTGATTCTGACTGTGGGGGTCGTCAACGGCGCGGGCTGGGCTCTTTGCCAGAATTGGAAGTGGGCGCCCGATGTTTGGCCGAACTCGAATTTCAATTTTTGGCGCTGCTGGGAATCGTCCGGCGGCATCAGTATCGGCATCGCGCTGGGGATCGCCTATTTTCTAGTGAATCGCAAGATGCCCGACAAAGAACGAGCGATGGTCGCTACTCGCCGCGCGATCTCGGGTCCCAACTTCGAATGGCTGCTCGTGTTCTTTGGCCTCACGTGGTTCTCGAGCCTCTTTCTGCGCTTCCAGATAGGCGGTTGGGGGAGCTATTATTTCAGCGCCGTCATTTTGTTCGGCCTCGCCTATTATCTCCTCAACCGTAAGACGTCGGCGACCGAGGCGCCGCACTGGCCGCGCCCGAGCCAGATGGTCGTCAACTTCGAGTTGGGAGCCGTCGTGCTCGCCGTGGCCCTGGTGGCCGGACTCTTCATCGCCTTCCCTCCAAAAGAATTCTTGCAATACGCGCGGCTCTATCTGGCCGCCATGATGGTTTTGGGCATCGGCTGGTACCTGCTGCGACGCAAAACGTTCGAGGCCGAGAAAACCAAA
>JAYVCO010000513.1:0-3076 GCA_043749935.1 Planctomycetia bacterium | reverse complement strand
CTCTATTGCTCGTCGTGGTCGCATTTAGACGCGAATTGCGGCTGCGGCGAGCGATGCAGGCCCTGATTATCCGTTTTCTTTCGCGTGGAAGGAGACCCAAGCATGAAGCATCCGATAAAGACCCTGATCGTCCTCGGCGCGCTATTTTGCGTCGCCGGTTGTGACGAGAAGAAGCCGCCCGACGCGCCAGCCCCACAAGCCGCAACCCGTTCCGAAAAGCCCACTCCGCCAGCGGCACCCGTGGCTGAAAAACCCGCCACTCCTCAAACCGTACTCGTTGTAGAAAAGGCCGGCGCCGCCAACGAGAGTTTGCAAAAGGAACGCGAGCAACTGGAAACCCAGCGTCGCGAACTCACGGCCAAATTGGAGCAAGAAGCGGCCAGCGGCTCGATCTGGACCGTCAATCTGACTGTGAATGGCCGCTCCAAATCCGCCTTTGTCAGCGAATCGCAGGCCGAGCCCCTCTCCAGGTTGCTGAACACCGACGTCGAGAAAGCGATCCAGGCGGCCGTGCAGAAAGGAATTCTTGAACGATCCATTCCTCCAACCTGAAAGGAGCACAATGTCGGACTACATGGCCGCAGAGATTCGGATTGGCGGCTCAATTCTTCAAAGCACGGTCGCCCCGCTCTGCGACGTGATTTGCCAGCAAAATGTTTCTCTGGAGTGGGGCGATTCTTTGTTCGTGCCCACCACGGCCGCCGAACTGCTGGATGCTTGCCAAGTGACCAACGGCGTCAGCGTATTGCGCTTGTGCGACGAACAGGCCCGCTGGGGCGAGTTTGAGCAGTTAGAAGAGCTTCTTCGGCAGCGGCTGGTTTCCTTTCGGCGTTTCACGGACGGAAAATATGAGCACGAAAGCGAAGTCGTAGAGTACCGGTCCCATATGGGCTTGGTTCGCACCCTGGCGAGCAAGGCGGGTGAAGAGCTGATTCCCTTGCAGCCCGTGCGGGAAGTTGAGTCGCTGATCGACGTGGCGGCGGCTCATTTCAAAAACAAGCGGCTGGATGCCGGCCGCAAACTGGTCCGCCAGGCCATGCAACACCTACGAGAGCACCTGCCGCCGGTAGTTCCGCCATTACAACCATTTGCAATTCGAGGAGAGTAATATGTCGCAACCGCGTGAATTAGCGACGGTGTTGGCTGCCTTGCGGCACTGGCAAGCGACGGTACTGGCGTCCGACCCGGCGGCTACTTCGCAATTCGAACATTTCGGTGATACAACGCCACTGACCACCCAGGAGGTTGACGACCTGTGCGAGCGGCTGAACCTTGGCCCGGAAGAAGACGATGGCCGTTGCGACTGCGAGCGGCCGGGTTTCTATTCGTGCTGCGTGCCGGGCGTTCTGGCCCATCTTCAAAACGGCCGCTTGGCTCCCGGTGCCCAAGTCGAGCGGTGCGATTTCTGCAAGCGGATTCCGACCGATGAGGCAGCCCTGAAAAAACTCGTCGAACTGGGCATCGCGTAAGGGCCGTGCATTCGACGTACCGCTCTCTACATTTCTCTTGATCCCTGGAGGCATTGCCATGCCCGATCTGTTAGATGGTGAAACTGCGCGCATGCAAGGCTCCGGTCGCGAGCCTTACGTGTTAAAAAATATCGGCGGCGTGTATTCGTGCAACTGTCCTGCTTGGCGCAATCAATCGCGTCCAATCGAACGGCGCACTTGCAAGCACCTCAGAATGATGCTCGGCGACGCGGCGGAAGAGGCCCGCGTCGGTCATGCTCTCAGCATCGCGAAGGTAGCCAAGATCCGTGCGACGCCGCCGGGATTGCTGCTGGCCCAGACATGGACCGAAGACACTGACCCTGCCGGCTGGCTAATCAGCGAGAAGCTCGACGGCGCGAGGGCCTATTTCGACGGCAAGCAATTCTTGTCGCGGCAAGGGAACCGGTTTCATGCTCCCGATTGGTTCATCGCTGGGCTGCCGAATGTCCCGCTCGACGGCGAGTTGTGGCTGGGGCGCAAGGCATTCCAGAGGACGATGAGTATCATTCGTCGCCAAGATCAGCCGCCCGCGTGGCGGGAAGTCCGGTTCGTGGTTTTTGATGCCCCGGCGATCGATGAGCCTTTTGAACGGCGGGTGAAGTTCGTGCGTGAGGCGTTGGCCGAACAGAAGTCGGAATACGCAGTGCCCTTGCCACACTATGCCTGCCGCGATCGAGAGCATCTGCAAACGGAGCTAACCCGCATCGCCGCTCTCGGCGGCGAAGGACTCATGCTCCGCGAGCAGGGGTCATTTTACGAAGCCCGCCGGTCGAATACCTTGCTCAAGGTCAAGCGGTTCCTCGACGCCGAAGCCCGCGTGATCGACCATCAGCCTGGCAAGGGGCGTCACAAGGGCCGACTCGGTGCGCTCGTCGCCCAGCTTGCGGACGGCACGCAATTCTCCGTCGGCACCGGCTTGTCCGATGCAGAGCGCGAAAGTCCGCCGGCCGTGGGCAGCGTTATCACGTTTCGCTACCAGGAACTCTCTGACGGCGGTGTGCCCCGGTTCCCGTCATTCGTCCGCGTGCAGACTGAGTAGGTCTCATTTTACGCGGGCTGCATTGGTTTCATTTTCGTTCAAGCATCTTCAAGCAGGAGAACAATTCCATGACCCGTCATTTTGAGTTCGTCGAAGGCACGTCGAGCAAGTTTTGGGAAGTGACCGTGAAAGACAACGCTGTGACCGTTCACTACGGCCGGATCGGCACCGATGGCCAGACCCAAACCAAGTCGTTCAATAATGCGGCCGCCGCGCAGAAGCACGCCGACAAGTTGATTGCCGCAAAGGTCAAGAAGGGCTATCAGGAATGCACGGCGGCCTGAGATCGTGATCGCCGAACGGCTGATAACTCTTCCGCAATCAGGGAATCCAAGGAGCTTGCGATGGCAGAAGATCACACACTACCAGGTTGGCCTAAAAAGAAGCTGGTCAAGGACGTGCGGCGGCACCTGTCCTGCTACGGCATCCGCCCCGTTCGGCTCACGATTTGGCGAGCAACTTGGGTGTGGGCCGAGGCCATCGCCCGCTCCTATTACCACACGCATTGGCCGATGCCCACGGAGATTGCGACCCAGTATATCCTCTT
>JAYVCO010000512.1:0-2654 GCA_043749935.1 Planctomycetia bacterium | reverse complement strand
GGTTGCCAGGCGTTCGGAGTTGAGCTTATGCACGGTAGAAAAAAACTCGGCCTGTCGCGTGCGATCGATGCCCGGAGGATTCGCCAGGTTCAAGATTGGTTCGGGACCGCTCAACAGCGGCACGCCTTGATAGGCGCTGGGGAGAAAACCGCTGCCCCAGAGCGGATTGCCGCCGCGCGGCCCCCGCGGCCCCGACTGTAACACGACGAATCCTGGCAGGTTCCGTGACTGGCTGCCGATTCCGTACGTCAGCCACGCGCCCATGCTCGGAAGTCCAAAGCGGCTAGTGCCGGTGTTGACGAACAGCTTGGCCGGTCCGTGGTTGAACACGTCGGTGACCATGCTCTTCACAAAGCACACGTCGTCGACCACGGTTGACAAATGGGGCAAGAGGTCGCTTAGCTCGGCCCCGCTTTCGCCGTGTCGAGCAAACTTGCGGCGCGTGCCCAACAGCTTGGCGTCGCCTTTGATGAAGGCGAATCGCTTGTTCTTGGTATACGAAGCGGGGACTACCTGACCGTTGAGTTCCTGTAGCTTTGGCTTGTAGTCAAAAAGTTCCAATTGGCTAGGGCCCCCGGCCATGAACAGAAAAATGACGCGCTTGGCTCGAGCCAAAAAATGCGGAGCGCGCGGTTCGAGCGGATCTCGCAAGTCCGGCACTCGCGCAACCGCTTGACCTTCCTCGGCCAATAGAGATCCCAAAGCGACCGCGCCTAGCCCGACGCCGCACTGGCCAAAGAAATGCCGGCGCGTGCTGTCCAGCAAGGGCAGGTTCTGGTCGATTTGCTTCGTCTCCATCGACTCACTCCCGGGTAATGAACTCATCGAGATTAAGCAGTACGCGGGCCAGCGTGGCCCAAGCGGCCGCGCGGGGCGCGCCCACGTCGGGCGGTCGATTAGTTGGCGCAACCGCATCGGCCTCGGATGGCACACTCTCAAAACGCTTACATTGCGAGTCAAAAAATTCGCGTAAGTCGGTTAGTTCCGTGGACGAAGGCTCGCGCGCAAAACAACGGCGGAACGCGGCCGCGATTCGCGCGTTATCGTTTTCGGCCGGTTCGGCCAGCATCCGCGCGGCAAAACCTTGCGCAATTTCGAAGAATGCCCGATCGTTGGCCAGTGTCAAGGCTTGCAGAGGAGTGTTCGATCGCGCGCGTCGGGTGCAAGCGACATTGGCGTCTGGAGCGTCAAAAGTTTTCAGAAATGGATACGGGCTCGAACGCCAGAAGAACGTGTACATGCCTCGGCGAAAGCGATCCGAATCCTTGTTCTCGCCCCAATACTTCACTTGCTGAGTGAAACGATAAATTCCTTGCGGCTGAGGCGGATACACGCCGGGTCCACCGATCTCTCGACTCAGCAGCCCGCTGGCCGCCAGGGCGGCGTCGCGGATCGTTTCGGCTTCGAGCCGCAACCGCTGTTGCCGGCCCAGCAGTTTGTTATAAGGGTCGGCGGCAACCAAATCGGGACGCATATACGATGACTGCCGGTATGTGGCGCTGGTGACGATCAGTCGATGGAGCGACTTGAGGCTGAAGCCATCGGCGATCCATTGGCCGGCGAGCCAGTCGAGCAGTTCGGGGTGGGTCGGCCGATCGCCTTGCAGCCCAAAGTCATTCTCGGTTCCAACCAGGCCTTGGCCAAAATAACTCTGCCAGATGCGATTCACGGTGACCCTTGCTGTCAGAGGATGGGTCGGGCTGAACAGCCAGCGGGCGAAGTCAAGCCGGTCGGGTCGTCCGGCTCGCGCGACGATTGGCGGCAGCACGGCCGGCACGCCTCCTTCGACGGCGGCGCCGGGGTGGAGGAAGTCACCGCGGACATGAATACTCGTTTTCCGTGGTTCTTTGCGCTCGCGCACGATTAGCGTCGTGGTCACTGCGCTGGCAATTTGCTTTTGCCGTTGTTTCATCTCCGCGATCTGTGCCGCCAACGGCAACCGTTCCGGGTCGACCTGCTGGTAAGCCACTTTGAGCGTCTGTTTCTGTTATTCTGTGCGCTCGGAGGCGTTCAACGCCAACGCGTCGCGAACATTCGACGGCAACTTCAATACGTCACGGGCCGCGGACGTGACGGAGAGTCGGAACCTGCCAACCAGGTAACGAGGTTTTTCATATTTCTGTTCCAGTACGAAAGTTAGTCTCCCGGCATCCGCGGGGCCGAAATCGTCGCGCAGCACGAAGACCGCTGCTCGCGGGACATTCATGTTCTTGGGCGCGGAGATGTTCCAACCCGTTGCGGGCTGGCTGTCGATTGCTCCCGCGATTTCGCCCTTGCTGCCCGAATGGTCAGCCCAGGCCTCGGCAAATGCGAGCACCTTTGCCTCCGACGTTTTGCCCGTGGCGGAAAGAGAGAGCTCGCTCAACACGAAGTTGCCGTTTTCGGCCAATCCGGGGCCTTGATTTGGCAGGCTTGCGTGCGGCAATACCTCTAGCAACACCGCCGTGATCGGATGTGACGGCGATGAAGTGGCGACGGTATAGACATCCGTGTCGGGAACCTTGCCGCTTACCAAGAGCGAGTTGTCGGATTGTTTTGTGAAGGACACACCGCCAGCCGAATGGGCGGTCGGATCGAGCACTGTCCAATTCACATCCAACCGACCGGCGAATTTGCGCTCCCACTCGGCTTGCCGTCCGCCAGAGTTGGCGTCG
>JAYVCO010000511.1:0-17545 GCA_043749935.1 Planctomycetia bacterium | reverse complement strand
CCGAAAAAGCCGTCACCCAAACGTCGCGGTACCTCGCCGCACGTCTCCACCGCAAGGCTCATCGCCCAACGCCGCGAATGACAGCTTGAAAGGGATGGTGTAATTGCTCCTTTCCTCAGTCCATTTCAACGTGGATTCACGCCATCCGACAGCCTGAACTACTTGATCGACTTGTCGGCGCTGGAATGGCGGGATCCGTCGGTCTTCGCCGGTTCCACTCATGACGCCTCGGCCTCCCTTTTCTCGCCATATCGTTATTGGCCCGACGGCCATTGTATCCGCAATCGCGTGTGCGGCGACCTGCTGACCAACTGGGCGAAAACGCCGGTCACTCAATCCACTGCCATGATGAATGACCACGGCCTGGGCTGCTTGCTGGTTGTCGAGCTCCGGGCGGCAGGTCGGAATCGCGACCCGTACGGATTTGCACATTATGCTGGCGATGCGGATCGAGACCATTACGGGCGGGAGCCCCGGAACGACCGGTTGCCGCGGCCGGCGGTTACCCCTCCAAACCCTTTCAGTACGCGCTACCCGCAGCGCTGGCGGTCCATTCCTAACGCGTTGCGCGCAAGGCGCATATATACCGGTTCTGGGGGTCTCAAGTGCTGGGGCGCGCGGCGGAAAATGCTTGCCCCCAAAGTGAGTTGGCTGCCGATACCTTCTGCTGCCTGATTTCCTATAATTCCCAAACGAGGGATCCACCTTCCATGGCCAAAGACACGTTTCGAATCGTCACGCATGGCGCCGATGGCGAGTTGCACATTCGCGACTACGCCAAGCAAGATTCACTTTTGAAGGCGCATACGCAGGTCGGCGTCGATGATTGCAGCACCGATCTCGGGCTGCGCGGGCTGCCGGTCTTGCGGGGCCTGATTGGGCCGATGCCCGAAGGCAAGAACGTGATTCGTTACGAGTCGCCGGAAGTGTTCGAATCGTTGACGAAAGAGTGGGGCACCGCCAAGACTTCGCGCCGCGCGAGAACCCAGGCGCCCAATAGCGGATTGCCGACGACACAAAATTGATCGCTGGTGCTGCGAAAAGCAAAACGCGGAGCAAACGTTGCTCCGCGTTTTGCTTTTGATCGAGAAGAAATCCAGCTTCGACCGCTCTTAGCGGGGAGCGCTCGTACCATCGGCGGGGCGCCAATTGTTAGCGGTGCCCGCGCGCGGCGGGTCGCTCGATAGCCTGGTGCCGCCGGAGCTCGTGGCCACCGAGCTCGACGGTTCGACGCCGACCGGTACCCGAGACACGATTTCACCTGGCACCAGGCGCTGCGTGGTCACGGGGACCTGTTGCACCTGCTCTTCGGGAATAAGATCGCGCCGCGTCACCGGGATGCGCACCGTTTCGCTGCGCGTTTCCAAACGCGTGACCGGCAGCAGGCGATAGGACAAGACCGGCGGAGCAAACAGGTTCCACGTCCGCTGATAACCTGGCACCCATTGTTGTTGCGTGACCGGCACCTGATAGGTGCGCTGGCTGGTTTGCATGTCGGTCGTGTAGCGTTCGCGATTGACGGTGTATCTCCGTTGTTCGTAGCGGGTTTCGCTGATCGGATGTTGCACGACCTGTCGCGTGATTTGATAGCGGACGCCGTCTTTGACCTCATAGGTCACGTCTTGAGCAAATAGCGTGGGCCCGGCGAGCGCGGAGACCGCGAGCGAGGCAACGATCAATCGTGTTCGGGTCATAAGCCAGTTCCTCTCGGCAATGTTCCGCGGGCACGCTCTTCACCGAATCGTGGGGCGACTAGCCGGCGTGCCCGTCATTCGGAAAGATGCTCTTCATTCTATTATCGGTGCGACCGCTAGAAGCGCTTGAGTCTGCCGGCCTCAAGAATTACAGAATTGCCGGACGGGGGCTCTTGCAATGAGAGGGGGAATCCGGCACTCTGGGGGCACGGAAGAAATCGGCGATCCCTCCAAAATCGCCACTGTAGTTCCCAGAAATGACCCCGCGCGAGCCACCATGATCGACTCCGAGCTGTTGAAAATACTGGTTTGCCCCGAAAGCCGGTCCCCGCTCGAACTTGCTAGCAACGAATTGATAGCCAAACTGAATCGTTTGATCGCGCGCGGCAGTCTATTGAACAAGGCCGGCCAAAAACTCGAAAAACCGATCGACGGCGGATTGGTCCGTGCTGACAAGCGAGTGCTCTATCCGATCGTCGATGACATCCCGATGATGCTCGTGGATGAGGCCGTGCCCTTGGATCAGGCGGCCTGCGAAGTCTAAGCGGTCGTGAAAGGGCGCCGCGCTGAGTTTTTTCAGGGGCTGATCGACATGGCTGCGAAAACGATTTTCAAGCGGATCATCGATGGCGAAATCCCGGCGCGCATCGTGCATCAAGATGCTCTGTGCCTGGCGTTTCACGACATCGCTCCGCAAGCGCCCACGCACGTCGTGGTAATCCCTAAGAAAGAAATCGCCTCGCTCGACGAATTGGGCGACGACGACGCGGCCTTGATCGGCCACTTATTCGTGGTCATTCGGAACCTGGCCAAGCAGTTGCAGCTCGACGACGGTTATCGCGTGGTGACGAATTGCGGACCGTACGCCGGACAATCGGTCGACCACCTGCACTTCCATCTACTCGGCGGCCGGCAGATGAGCTGGCCCCCGGGCTGAGGCAGCTGGGCGATTTACTCTGCGGAATCATCGGCCGGGCGAAATCAATGACCAGACGGGGCTTACCGCTGGAGCCGCGGCAAATACTTGTTCAGATTTTCTAGCACGCTCGGTTTTTTCTGAACGGGAGTTGCCGGCGTCAGGCGAGCGCTTCGCGGTCGTTGGGCCAAGGGCGTTTGGGTAAGCGGCACGTTGGCCACCAGGAATTGCGGCCAGTAGCCTTCCAGCAGGCGCGAACAATCGGCCAGCTCACCGGCTTCGAGCTTGACATTGGCCAGCGTGATCAGCTTCGATAGTTCCGTGCGCTCCACGTCGCTGAACGACAAGTCGAAGACTTGAACGTCGTCGACCCAGACCTCGCCGACCGAGAGCAGGTCCAAGTGAACACGCAAATTCGTGAGCCCTTCGCTAGGGACGTCATCGATGGGAAAACTGTAGCGCACCCAATCGCCGGGAGAGCTGGCATTGGCCCCGTCGGCAGGGATCTTTCCATACGGCTCGAATTTGCCCTCGCGTACCTGGCCTTCCAGGGCAATCCGGACCGTAGGAAACGGAGCGCGAGCGGCAGTGCGCAGCCACAGCTCAACGGCGAGTCGGCCCGTGTTGGGCGGCTCGAACGGCGCACTTTCGACCGAGATCTTTTGGCCAGTGCTTACCAATTTCATCGATTGGAGGCCGGAGTGTTTCTGTTGCGCGTCGATCGACACCGAGCCCTGTGCGTCGGCGGTCACGTTCCATCCGACAATCTGGTCGCCTTGCCGCGGAAGTTCGAAATTCGGATTCTCCAGCACGCCGATCGGCTGTGGATTGCCCAAGGCGGCGACCCGCGCGCCGAGATCTTGAATTCGCCGTTGTAGATTTTTCCGGACTTGGTCCGAAACGCCCACCTCGCAGTTTCGCACCCGCACGCTGCCGCTACTGAAACGGGCGGCCACCAGGTCGTAGGGGCGCAGTGTGACTTTGCAACTGGTTCCATTGGCGGTCCGCATTAGTGGTCCGATGCCGCGGCTCTCGCCGAGCTTTTCCATCTTGCACTCGCCGGGCAACTCGAGCGTGACCGTCGCGCTAGCGTCCCATGGCGAGTCGTTGACGAGGTACACGTACGTTTGGCGACCTCGCGTGAGCGTGCGGACGGTCACTGGTTGGCATCTTCCGCCCACGGCGTCGAAATGTTCGGCTGGCAATAGTCGGTACACGCTCAGCAGGTCCTTCAACGAATCTTCTTGGCCCAGTGGCAACAACCAACCCCCGTCAAACATCGATTGCGAGTCCAAAGTCGCCAGGCTATGTACGAACCGTCGACGGTTGCGATCGCCCGAGGGGGTCATTTGAGCAACGAGCCAGGTGTACGTGTTCGTCGCCCCAAACGGACTCTTCACGTCGAAACTTGCCAACCGGGCTTTTTGGGGTTCGTGATAGAACAAGCTGCCGGGCTGACGGGGCAGGGCGAACAGCCGATCCATTTCACCCGGCGCCAGAATCATCTCCAACCCCGCCGCTTGCGCCGTCAGCGGCGTAGCGTTGGGTTTGAGAAGCTGCGGGCGCAGCAACACGATGCTTGGATCTTCGCGATAATTTTGCGTGTGAATTCCGAGTTCGATCAGCGCGTCGTCAAGTTTCGCGCGCCGGGGCAACGAAGGGCGCAAACGAAACTGGGTCTGGCGGTTTTCCATCATCGTGCCGCCGGCCAGGTAGAGCTTGGCCCCCGCGCGCCGCGCCACGACCTCGGTTTCAAGCCGGCGATGAAAGTCGGCCAGGACGTTTGCGCGCCATTCGAGCCAGGCGGAGTGCGGGGCACCGCTGAAATAGCTGGCTCTGGCGGCAAATCGCTGAGGTCCTGCGCCGGGCACACGTGCTTTCGTATCGCGCTCGAATCGGGCAATCGTTTGATCGTCAAATCCCCATTCGTCGCCGGGCAGTTGCGCATAGCCATCGGCTGACAATTGCAGCGACAAGCCCCCGAACGACGGATGGTGCGCATAACGGGCACTGACTTCGCGCGCGATCTTGAGCATGGCTTCCTGGACGCGCGGATTCAGCACGTTGTAATAGGGCGACAGCCCCTGGTGGGTCGGATGATGGGCCGACCAGGTAGTGCCATCCGCTCCGATCCACTCGATTCCCGCGGCTTGCGGCCCGCCTTCGCGCCGGATCGCTTCTAGCTCGGGCAGCGGGGAGGCGAATTGCAGCGCCGGAATGAGTGTCAGTCCTTCGCGGTCGAACAGCCGATAGAGCAACTCGAGTCCGTCTTTGCGCCGAGGATCTTGTCCACTGGCAAAGAACACACCGTTGTCATAACGGGGCGTCGGTTGCAACAATTCGCTCGGATAGATCGTGCTTCCGTCGGCGAAGCTCGACAGCATCAGTCCGTTGTAGCCGACGTGCTTGAGATACTTCACCAAGCGCGTGCCGCCCTGGTAGAACGTGGTCCAATCGTCGAGGCTGCGATGACTCGCCGGATCGAGCGCTTCGGGCGCGGAAAAGTTTTCGGCAAACAGCGGCCGGTCCAGATATCCGGCCCATAACCGCTCCGGCCGTTGATTTCCGGGAAAGGCCGGCGGAAGTGCGTCGCCACCTTCTGCCCGAGTCAGGGCACGCACGCCAAACTGCGAGTGGGCCGCGCTCAACACGGTAATTTTTCCATAGACCGCGCGCGATCCTTGGCGGCGGTTGGTAATCAACAGTAGTGGCGTTTTGGTCCGCGGCCAAAAGACCACTCGATGTTTGGCCATTTGAGGCGCGTTCTCGGCCTCTTCGTCGGAGACGTACACACCCGAGTCGAGGCCGATGGGCGTCACGGCACCGGCCGCGTTAGGCTCCATGATGCTAATGCCCAATGCCTGCGGCACGTCCGTCGGGTATTCAATTTCCAACACATGACTTTGCCCCGGAGTGCTGATCGGCAGCGGATAGGCTTCCCAACTGATGTCGTTGCCGGCTCCTCCGGTGCCCAGTTGGACCAGCGGACCGAGCTTGGGATGCTCCCAGTTGGCCGCATCGCCATTTCCGACCCCTTTGCGCAGTCCCGGCATGAGTGGCAGAGACGCGAACCGATCCCACCAGCGCGGATTCATGGGATTGATTTCGACCACCTTGGTCATTTGGGCCGGCGTTGTTTCGTCCTGGGGCTTTTTATCGATCACGACGAATTGCACTTTTCGCTCGACCAGCGGCTTGGCCATCCGCAAACGGACCCGCGGTTGCATGGCGACAATAGTCAGGTCGTAGACGCCTTCTTCCTCGGGCACTTTAATCTCGATTGACGTTTCAGTGCCTTCGGCTCCCGATTCGTATTCTTGAGACCAGACTCGCTGTCCGCCCGGGCTGGTCGCGATCTGTACTTGATAGCGCATACCCGGCGTGGTTTGTTCGAGCAGGTGGACGGCGATTGCGAACTGAAACGAGTCGCCCGGCCCGAATACCAAATTGTCGCGATCGAACTCGATGCGTAGCCGGTCGCCGGGAGAACGGGTGACCAGCAGTCGATTTCCGAATGCATCCAGCGTGGTGTTGTGCGACTGGCTGACCAACGAGCGCAGCGGAATCTCGATCGGCTTTGCGGCTTCGTCAGGCTCGTCGGAGAGGCTGATCGAAAGCTTTGCATTCAAATCAGCCGTGACCCGCACGTCGATCCCATCGTAAGCGCGCAAGCTGCGCGGCTGGATCTCGATGCCTTCGCCGCTCAGCCAGATCGAGCCGGGCTCATCGGCTTCGATGCCCAGTGCATGCAACTCGGAGAAAGCGCCCTCGCTCAAGCGAACCGAGCCATGCCAGATTCGTTCGGTTCCGCCTCCCCAGGCGAAGCGCAAGTGCAAGTTGACATCATCGGCCAACGCGCGCGAGCTTGATGTACCCACCAGGTAGAAAATGAGCAGGAGCGCAGCGCGGCACAGCCAAGGCAATGCCCGGGTGAAACGCGCAACGGGCGCGCGCGATGCTTTCGGACCTCCTTGTCCGATCATCGGTGCCTAGCGTGTTAAGTCGTTGGAAGTGCAAGAGTTTCCCACGAAGGGAGCGGGATTGTATCGACATGCACGATAGCGCCCTATGCCGGATTGTCGATGCGAGGACAGGGCTTTGGTGAGGCTTGGTTTGGTCGATTGGAGAAACTGGCGAAGTGCGTTGCCGACAACTTGGCAATCCTCTTTTACAAAGACACGTTTGCTAGCACGTTTACTCCATTTCGGTGACCAGTTCATTGGCAAGAGGGGGCAACGAGTCCGTCGAGCCAGCCTGCTCCGCTTGGGTAAATGCTGCTTGCAGCCCGGTCGTGACGTCGGGACAGAGCCTCGCTACTTCGTTAACTTCCCATCGATCGCCGGTTTTGGCGTAGAGTTCCGCAGCGCCAGCAATCGGCTTCCGCAGCATCCAGGCCGGCGTGCGAAGCGCGCGATCATGCCCCGAGATCATGCTGATTCGATCGCGGTTGACAAGTCTTTCGCCTTCGATGATGCCCAGCAAGCTGACAGCACCGCCGGAACCCAGTTTTTGGCGATCCAAACCGAGCCCCTCGAGCAACGTGCCCGGCAGATCGGCGGGCAAGACCAAAGCCTGGCTTCGGGCCAATCGTCCGCAGCCATCGGGAAACCGCATCAGCCAGGGGACTTGGACGAGCTCGTTATATAGCGCTTCATCGCAAGCTCCGACCCGACTGTGTTCCCCCAATGGAAAGCCACGCGCGGACAAAAAAGTCATTTGTGTCGTGGCCTTCAGATCGCTGTTCTCGAATTGGTCCAGCAATGCGCCGACGCACAGATCCAAGAGCGCCACTTGTCCGGCGTAGGCGTGCGTCATGCCCAGCAGTTCATCGGGATCATATTTGTCGCTAAGCCAGCAGTCGGGCACGCTGGCAAAATCCGGTGGCTCGGGATCCTCCTCTTCCGCGAATCGGTTGCGAAGCTCCAAGGGCGCATCCCATGCGCCGCCCATGCCACGCGCGTGGATCCAAAGACAAAACGGTTCACTCGCGGATTGCAGCCACTCGGTGGCCGTGCCGAACAAACGGCCGATCTGAGTCTCAGGAACCTCCGCCGCAATATGATCTTCGTTTGGAGGCTCGAGAAAAATCTGATTATCGAAATCGCGTGCCAGGGCGTTATCGGAGACGGCCCGTTCGTCCGTCAGCAGCGTACTGGCAATTCCGGCTTCATGGAGCAACCGGAGAAAACTCATGCCGCTTGCCGGCTCGGACTGTCGCGTCGCGAGATCGCCTAGCCAGTACGAGCGATAGAGATTTGCCAAATCCGGGCTGTCGATAAACGCCTGGTCGAACAGGAACGACTCGGCCGCCAGATGATCGAGATGTTCCGTGCCGATCCAGCTATTGCCATACGCGCCGATCATGCCGGCGTGGAGGCGGTCGATGACAATGCAAATAAGATTCTTGGGCGGCACCGCGAACTCGAAGACAGGGCAAGGGAAGAATGAAACTTCGCCCGCTGATTGTAGCGAGAAGCGGCGGTCCGCGTCAGCCGCTCGAAGAATGGATTTGCGCGATGCGCGAGCGCAGAGCCACCAGGCACTCGCGGCCGACCAGGCATGGAAATACCCGGGCGTCGCGCGCGTAGCGTCGCAGCAGACGGCGTGGCTCGCTGGCCACGCGGTGGACCCACTCGAGCCCGGTGCGGCGCATCCAGCGCGGCGCTCGACGTTTTTCTCCCGCGAGAAAATCGATCGTCGCCCCGATGCACAACGCCGCCGAAGATTCGATCTGTTCGCGATGTGCGTTGACCCACAGTTCTTGCTTCGGCGCGCCGAGCCCGACCATTAGAATGTCCGGCTGCGCCGCCGCGATTTGTGCGAGAATGAATGCATTTTCTCGCGGATCGTGCTCGAATCCAAGCGGCGGACTATAAGTGCTCACGACCTGAACGGCCGGCCATCGCCGCACGATATTGCTGGCCGCTCGCTCAGCCACCCCGGGGCCAGCACCGAGCAAGTAGACTCGTAATCCGCCCCGCTGCTCCGCGGCCTCGAAAATCGCTGGCGCCAGGTCGCTGCCCGCGACCCGGCATGGTACTGGCCGACCCAATAATCGAGCCGCAGCAACCACTGGCGCGCCATCGGCCAGCACGAGCGAGGCGTTGGCGTATGCCTGCCGCAGACCGGCGTGTTCTTGATAGATCACGGAGTGATCGACATTCGGCGTCACGACGAACCGGCAATCTTTCTTGCCCTCGGCGATCCACGAATAAATGCGCGCGACCGCCTGTTTCATGTCGACCGCGTCGAGTTCGAAGCCAAACAGTGGTACGCGCTTGTTCATATTCCGAGGATCTTTCGATAAACTTCGGCAACGCCTTGGGCCATGCTTTGCTCCGAGAACCTTTCTGCCTGTCGTCGATGGGCCAGCGTACGGAATTGGCCCCAATCGGCTTCGCCGCGCACGAATTGAGCAATGGTACGAGCCAGATCCTGCGAATCGTTGGGCCGAGCGATTAGTCCCTCGATCCCGTCGCGAATCGCTTCAGGCACTCCCTCGACGCGCGTGCCGACGATGGGCACGCCGGCCGCCATGGCTTCGAGGATCACCATGGGCAGGCCCTCGCCAAACAGACTGGGCAGCACGAACAAATCCATCCGCCCTAATTCACTCGATACGTCCTGCGTAAAACCGACCCAGTGGATCAGGTCGGCAATTTTGAGCTGATCAACCTGATTCTTGATGGCCCGTTCATATTCGGGGGTTTCGAACTCACCGACGGCGCGCAGTCTGACGCTCATCCCTTGCTCTCGAAGCAGGGCCAGCGATTCCAGCAAAACCTCGAGTCCTTTGCGCGGGCGAAACAGTGCCACCGCACCCAAGGTCCAAATGTCCTGCGGCGGATGGCGATCGACGAGCGGCCCACGGGTAGGCACTCCATTGGGGACCACACTGATCACGTGTTTGGTAATTCCTTGTTCAAGGGCGTAGTCGGCCAGGCTATAGGAAACCGCGATCACGCCCGACACGCCGGTTAAGCTCACGCGTTCGATGGCAGCGTTGACGCGGTTCTGTCGGCTGCGCGTCGAGTCGTTGGTCGTGGGACTGTGTACGTGATGCACGAGCGGCACTCCAGCCAGGACCGAAGCCATACGGCCGATGAGCGCTGCACGCGGCGTGTGCGTGTGTACGAGGGCATAATTCTTTTCGCGCACTAGCCGGGCAAGCCGCAGCGCAGGCCGCATGTCGAATCGCGTCGTCATCGATAACTCGAGGAGTGGAGCTTGTTGGGCCTGTCGCATTGACGCGAATCGGCCCGGCTTGAGACAGGCAAATCCGACATCAAAGCCAAGCTCCGCCAGGTTCAAAGCCAACAAGTCTTGAACCCGTTCGGCACCGGAATAATGCTCGCCGTTGATGACGTGTAGCACGCTTACAGGCTCGAGGGCGCGAGGCGACCAATCTCTCGCACCATCGAGTTCGTCCGGCGTGGCCAGTGTGGCTTGGTCGCAAGTGGAGGTCAGCATGTCGCGGTTCCGCGTTTTGAATAAATGGTTAATACGCGCCGCGACCGTTGAGCACGCTGACGGGCGTGCGAACCAGCAGTTTCATATCGGTCCAAAGGCTTTGGTTCTCGAGATACCAAATGTCCATCCGTACCCAGTCCTCGAAGCGGATCTCGCTGCGCCCGCTGACCTGCCAGAGACAGGTCAAGCCAGGTTGCACGGCCAGGCGGCGTCGTTGCCAAGGCGCGTATTGAGCCACTTCCTTCGCTATCGGCGGACGAGGCCCGACCATCGACATGCTGCCCAATAAGATATTGAACAACTGGGGCATTTCATCAATGCTCGAGCGGCGCAAGAATCGCCCAATGTGAGTAATCCGGGGATCACGACGGTTCTTGAAAATCGGACCGTCCTTTTCGTTGACCACGCTCTGCTGCAGCTTGTCGGCGTCCAATCGCATGGTACGAAACTTAATCATCCAAAATCGCCGTCCACAATGGCCAATGCGCTGCTGGGAAAAAAGCGGTCGTCCCTTGGTCGTGATCGTCAGCAGCAATAGCGTCGTGAGCATGACGGGCGAAAACAACACGATCAACAGCGCGGCACCCGCGACGTCGAACAGACGTTTGGCGGCCAGGTAGCCAAAAGTTCGGTTTCCCAAAGGAGACACCAGCGGCTTGTTCTCGTGAAACCTTGCGAGCGCGAGCGAAATCGGCGGCTCGGCCAAGGGGCGAATGCGCGGCTGCGGTTTTGGCACCGCAGGTGGCGCGGACTGACGTGCCTGAGCTTGAGGCCGTTTTGCTGGAACCCTTGCCACTGGGGAGCTAGAGCGATGCATGAAGCCCTCGTAAAGTCGCGGATGGAAGCGATGAAATGACCAGGATGCGACGTCAACGGCACAGGAATCAAACAACGGGCTGGGCGACTCGTTGCAAAGCCTGTTTTAAGCTCAGACTGCGCGTCCGTTTTGCCACTGGCGAAACTGGGAAAGGCATCATCAAGCGACGATCCAAATGAGGCTCGACCCTCGGGCTGAGCGTGAGGAATAGAATCGCAAATCCGAGCAACAGTCCGCCACCGATACCGCCCAATACGATCATCGTACGGCCCGGGCCCACCGGGCGGGTACCGGTATCGGGAGTATCGACCACATTGATCAGGCTGGTCGTGTGGGCAGTGGCCTGGCTGGCACGCGCCTCCGACAGTTCGTGTTCGACGATCTTCAACGTTTCGCTGCGGTTCTTAGCGGAAGCGGCCAGATTCGCATACGGGGCTCGAACGCTCGTCAGGCGCGCCAAGCGGGCTTTAATCGCGGCGCTTTGTGCTTCCAAAGCCTGAATGTGATCGGCGTCGACTCGCAGTTCCACTTCGATGCCGCGGATCGCCACTTGGATCTCGTTGTGCACCTGGTTGCAGATGGCCTGTTCGGCCGCGCGAGCGCCTTGTACCAGGGGATGTTCCTCGGCCATCGTTCCCATGAGTTGGCCCGTCCGAAGTTGGGCATCGACCAAACCATCTTTCAAACGACCCAAGGCGGGCTGAACTTTGATCAGAATGCTCGGGCTGGCCAACAGTTTGTCGGGGTCGTCCTGGGCGATCGTCAGCAGTTTGAGGAATTCCTGGTTTTCCAACTGGGTGGCCCGAAAGCTGCGCAGTTCCCGCTCCAATTCAGTCGCGGTGCGGCGCAAGTCGCTGTCGCCGGAAGGAGAGTCGCTAAGGATCCGCAGCTCGGCCAAATCGCTGCCGACCTGCTGCTCCGTTTCGCTCAGGGCGCGAGTTGCCTCGGCCAGGTCAGCTTGGGCCAGGCTGACAGATTTGGTCAGCTCGTCGGTCGTGCTGCGCGCTTTTGATTCACGCAATTCCGCAAAGCGGTTTTGCAACTGGCGGCAGACGGCCAGCGCCAATTGAACCGCACGCTCTTGGCTCTGGTCTCGAACCTTGAGGTAGAACACTTCAGTCTTGCCAAATTCGGCGCCCTTGGGCGGGGTAACCTTCACACTGTCTTGCAGCGATTCCAAGTCTGGGTCACTGGGCCACTTTGTTGTGGAGCGATGGTCGGCGGGAGGGCCGACTTCGGCCAGGGCCTTGGCCAGCACGCTTCGGCTCTTGGCCAACTCCAAGATCGTTTCTTGCGAAGTCTTCATTTCGTCCTGATGGGTGAACCTGCCGGGCCGGCTCAACCGATCCCCCGCTTCGTCACGGACCACCAGAGCCTGGGCAGCTTCCCAGGACACAGGTCGGACCACTGCATAGACGACCGACAGAATTCCGAACGCGACGACCGGCACGATCAATCGGTAGGGATGTTCAGTTACGGACCGCACCACATCGCGCGGAAGGATAATTGCTTGTGACATGCCAGGGTTGCCTTTTTGGGAGGTAGGTGGTCTTGGTTTCCGCAGGCCACGATTTGCAAACCCAATGCCTATACGGCTCGCCGCTTGGACAGAAGACAGTCAAGTATTTGCGTTAAGTGCAATAGATGCCGGTGCTTACGGGATCTGTCTAGCGGCATTTCACCCCCACCTACTGGTAGTCGATGCGCGCCGCAGGACGTTGCTTTTTCGCAACTGGCCGTGGAGTTTTCGCCGCGCCGTCGAATCGAGGCACATCGAGGAAAATGCGGCTTGCATCTGGTCTGCCGTGACCGAAAGTTGCATTGCCAAACACACGGTTGCCGGAATGTTTCCAGCGTTTTCGACGGCGTTCCCGCTTTTGCGACTCTATCCGAGCATGATCAAAACGTCGGACATCGAAGTTCAGCAGCTTGCCAGCGTCGACAGTCTGGCGCCGTTGCGGCCGGCATGGAACGCGCTTGCGCGCGGGGTGCCATTTCGCAATTTCGATTGGCTTGAAAGTTGGTGGCGCTTATACGGAGCCGGCCCGGGCAAAGAGCTTTTCGCATTGGCCGTCTTTGATGGCAATCGTGAACTGATTGGCCTGGCTCCTTGGTACCTGGAAGGATCCGCGGCGGGGCGCGTCATTCGTTTCTTGGGATCGGGCGAAGTATGTTCCGACTATCTCACTGTGTTGTGTCGCCCGCGTCGCGAAGAGGACGTCACTCAAGCGCTGGCTGATTGGCTGTGCGGATTCACAAGCTTCTCCGGCGGACGGCCGGCGTGGGACCAAATCGAACTCGGCGGCGTGGATGAATGCGATGTGACAGTTGCCTGGCTAGTGGAGCAATTGGCGGCTCGCGGCAACCTGATCCACCGCCGAAGCCGGTCGAGTTGTTGGCGTATCACGCTGCCTGGCGGATGGGATCAGTATTTGAACATGCTCTCCAAGTCGCACCGTAAACAGATCCGCCGGTTGGAGCGAGACTATTTTCAGACGGGACGCGCGAGGCTGGTGACCGCAGCGAACGAGAGCGAGCTGGGTCGAGGACTCGAGGCGCTCATACGACTGCATCAGCGTCGCCGGCAAAGCCTGGGCGAACGCGGATGTTTTGCGTCGTCGCGATTCGTCGCCTTTCACGAACAAACTGCCAACCGGCTATTGCGATCGGGCCGCTTGCGACTGGTGTGGTTGGAAGTCGACGGCCAGACGGTTGCCGTTGAGTACCAGGTGTTGGGGGACGGCGTAGTGTATGCGTATCAATCGGGCATCGAGCCTGACTCACTCGAGCACCAGCCGGGGCGACTGATCACTCTGGGCGGGATCAAGCAAGCGATTTCCGAGGGCCGCCGCGCATTTGATTTCTTGCGCGGTGATGAATCGTACAAAGCGCACTGGCGCGCCAAACCGCGCCCCGCTCTAGACATTCGCGTGGTGGCTAATGCGCCGCGCGCGAGACTGCGACATAACCTTTGGCTGGCGAGTGGCAACGTCAAGAACTGGATCAAGAAAGGTCTGAGGATGTCAAGAATCGCGAACCAGTAACTCGCGAGCTTTCTCGAGTCGATCTCCGGTAACTATTACATCGTGATTTCGTAGTACCTTCGTGGCTCTCGATACGATGCTACCCCGATATGAGCGAGCGATGTCCGATTGGCTGGCCACGGAGCATCCGTTGATGCGTGTGAGAATCGTGGTGCGCCAGGCCTCGGCCCGTGTGCGCTTCGCAACCGCACGCGGAACCGAGAAAGTCAAAGGTTTGGCCCGGCAACTTTTGTCGCGAACGAAAGGATAAACAAGATGCCAATTTGGAACCAGTTCCTGTTGCGCATGTATTACTATGGTTCGGCACCCGCGCGCGCGCGACAAAACTTCGAGTTGCGTGCTTGTGGCCGGGCGCCGGTTATCGTGTTTTTCTACCATCGGATCGCCGACGACCGGGCAAATGCCTGGACGGCGTCGAACGCGATGTTCGCCCGCCAAATTAGCTGGCTCAAACGGTATTTTCAGCTTGTGTCGCTCGGCGAAGCGCAGCGCCGCGTGCAAAGCGGCACGAATCGTCGTCCTTGCGTGGCGATCACTTTCGACGATGGGTACGCCGATAATTGCGACCACGCGCTGCCTCTGCTGATTGCCGAGCGGATCCCATGTACGTATTTCGTGAGTTCGCGTCACATCCTCACGGGCACGCCGTTTCCGCACGACCTGGCCAAAGGGCGGCCATTGGCTCCTAATAACCCAGAACAAATTCAAAAGTTGGCGCAAGCAGGAATTGAAATTGGATCGCACACTCGCACGCATGCCAACTTGGGTCGTATCAAGGATCCGGATCTGCTCCGCGACGAAATCGTCGGATCACGTGACGAATTGCAAAAGCTCACCGGGACGCCGATTCGGTATTTTGCATTCCCGTATGGACAACACGCGAATCTTAGCCCCGCGGCCTTTGCTCTGGCCCGCGAAGCTGGTTATGAGGCGGTATGTTCCGCCTATGGAGGTTTTAATTTTCCTGGCGACGATCCATTTCACGTGCAGCGGATCCATGGCGACAGCAACATGATCCAGATGAAAAACTGGGCGACGCTGGATCCGCGCAAACTGCACTCCGTCAAACGTTATGAATATCAGCCGAAATCCTTGGAAGCGGTGACCGATCCGGAGGAAGCATTCGCGTGAGCATTGCTTTGGAAGAACCGATCGTCGAAACTCCCGCTCCCAGCGCGGTGCGAGCCGATAGTCTGGCCGCGAGCGTCGTGATCTTGCTGGCCATGACCGTGGCACAGCGGTTGATTGGGTTTGGGCGGGGTATTTTGTTTTGCCGCTGGTTGGACCCCGAACAGTTAGGCCAATGGGACGTGGCCTTCGGATTTCTAAATCTCGCCGCACCGTTGGCCGTGTTGGGCTTGCCGGGTTCTTTTGGCCGGTATGTCGAGTATTTTCGAGTCCGAGGCCAGTTCCACACCTTTCTGCGGCGCACGATCGCGGTAAGCATGGCGGTCGGGTTGATTGCCACGGGCGCGATTGTCGTGGAACGAACCTGGTTTTCGCAACTCATTTTTGGCTCCGATCAGAACACCGGAATGGTTGTTTGGCTGGCTGCTTGTTTGGCCGTTGTGATTGCCCATAATTTTCTGATCACGCTGTTCATTGCAGTGCGCATGTACCGCTTCGTTACGGCGCTGCAATTCATCCAGAGCCTGGGTTTTGCCGCACTCAGCATTGGCCTGCTTGCAACGTGGCCCTCGGGAGCCACTAGTGCGGTGATCGCCTATGCGGTGGCCACGATTCTCTCGGCAATCGGTTCGGTCCGTTGGCTACGCCAATTGTCCGCGGGCGAAGTCACCGGCGGACAGCCGGTGCCACAAAGCGCTTTTTGGGCCAAGATCTTGCCGTTTGCGGGTTGGATGTGGGTTACCAACCTGTTAACCAATCTATTCGAAGTGATTGATCGCTACATGATCATTCACCACGGCGGAATGGAAACCCACGAGGCTTTGCGACAAGTCGGGTTGTATCACAGCTCGCGCATCGTGCCGCTGTTGTTCGTGGCGGTCGCGAGCTTGTTGGGTTCGATGATCACTCCGCATTTGAGTCATGACTGGGAACGAGGGTGCCGCGAGGCGGTCGTCCGCCGGCTCAACCTGGTGCTGAAGACGCTGCTCTATGCCTTGTTCGCGGGCTCGATCGCGGTACTCTTTCTTGCACCGCTCCTGTTCCAAGTCGCGTTTCAGAACAAGTTCGAAGGGGGGCTGATCGTACTGCCGTGGACTCTGGCCTATTGCACCTGGTTCGGAACGATCGCGGTAGCGCAGAATTATTTGTGGTGTGCAGAACGGCCTCGGCTGAGCAGTCTCGCGTTGTTCGCCGGGCTGTTGTTGAACATCGCGTGCAATCTTGTGCTGCTCCCACGGTTCGGTTTGGAGGGAGCGGTGTGGGCCACGTCGCTGGCAAATCTGTTCGCTCTCACGCTGATCTACATTTTTAGCCGCTGGCACGGGATGCACGTCGACTCGGGCACCTGGATTCTGACTTTGGCGCCAGTGTCGTTGGGCCTCGGTCCCTGGGCGGCGCTGTGTGTGCTGGTCGTCTTGACGATTTTGGCCGCCACGAGCCATCGGATTTTCATCCAACAGGAAAAAGAACATCTGACCACGATGATAGAGCACGCTTTGCGTAAGCTCGTGCGTTCGCAAAGTCAGAATAGAGAGTCACTAGTCCCCGGGACAGAAGTCGTCTCGCATTGAAACCAGGCAGTGAAATTCATCAGTCGCCCCCAAGAAACAAAAACAGGAAGATCGAACATGACAACCCGGGCAAATACTTTGGCTGTTTTGGAAGATCGGGGTCCGCTGCGCGTGATGTTCTTGATCACGTCGATGCCGGTCGGTGGCGCGGAAACGCTTTTGGTCAATCTTATTCGGCGACTCGATCGCGAGCGGTTTCTGCCGTTGCTCTGCTGCTTCAAGGCACTCGGCCCCTTGGGTGAAGAGCTTGCTGCTGAAATCCCCGCGTTTGAGCATTTGATCGAGCATAAGTTTGACGTCGGCGTGGTAGGCCGGCTGACCAAGCTGTTACGGGACGAGCGGATCGATGCCGTGGTTACCGTGGGGGCTGGCGATAAAATGTTCTGGGGCCGAATTGCCGCGAAACGCGCAGGCGTGCCGGTCGTGCTATGCGCGCTACACTCGACTGGTTGGCCCGATGCGATCGGCCGGCTCAATCGCTCGCGAATCATGACGCACTGGACCGACGCGTTCATTGGCGTAGCCGACTCGCACGCCCGGCATCTCATTGAAAAGGAACATTTTCCCACATACAAAGTGCGCGTGATCCCCAATGGCGTGGACGCCGGCCGGTTTCATGCCTCGCGCGATAGTGCGGACTTGCGGCGGACCTTGGGTCTGAGCGTCACCGCGCCGGTAGCCGGAATCGTGGCGGCGCTACGGCCGGAGAAGAACCACGAGATGTTTTTGCGGGTCGCCGCCCAGGTACTCAAGGAAGTGCCCGAGGCGCGATTTTTGGTGATCGGCGATGGCCCCGAACGAGCCAAACTGGAGCGGATTGCCGCTGAGTTGAAATTGGAGAGGGCCGTGCAGTTTTTGGGCACTCGCGGCGATATTCCCGAATTGCTCGCGGCGCTCGACGTGTT
>JAYVCO010000510.1:0-2165 GCA_043749935.1 Planctomycetia bacterium | reverse complement strand
GTGATCTGCTGCATCGACGAGCGCGAAGAATCGTTTCGCCGGCACATGGAAGAACTGGCCCCCAGCGTCGAGACTTTCGGCGCGGCCGGCTTTTTCAGTGTGGCCATGTATTATCGGGGCGCGGCCGACGCCCACTTTACGCCCCTCTGTCCGGTTGTGGTGCGGCCGCAGCATTGGGTCGTCGAGCAAGTCAGCGCCGCGGCCGATGAGTCTAATGTTCGGCGGGCCAAAACGCGGCGCGTACTCGGCTCGGCCTCGCGGTTGGTGCACCGCGGCAGCCGCACGATCGCCTCGGGCACGCTGCTCAGCGGCACGGTGGGAGTGCTGGCGACCTTTCCGCTGTTGGCGCGGATTCTGTTTCCGCGGATCGCCGCCCGGATTCGCCGCACGCTAGGCCAGGTGGTCCAGCCGCCCCCGAGCACGCGGCTGCAGATCGAACGGAGCGAAGTGACGTGCGGTCCTGAGGGAGGCAACGTCGGCTTCACCATCGAGGAAATGACGAACTCGGCCGAGCGGCTGCTGCGCGACCTGGGTTTGACTTCGGGCTTCGCGCGACTGGTACTGCTGCTCGGGCATGGCTCGAACAGCTTGAACAACCCTTACAATTCCGCTTACAACTGCGGCGCGTGCGGCGGCGCTTCGGGCGGCCCCAACGGCCGAGCGATCGCCCAGATCATGAACGATCCCCGGGTTCGCGCGCGGCTGGCCGAGCGCGGGCTGGAACTGCCCGCCGAAACGGTGTTTGTCGGCGGGCTGCACAACACGTGCAACGAGACCGTGACTTTTTTCGATATGGATCAGATTCCGCCGTCGCACCTCGACGAATTCGCGGTCGCCCGGGATCTCATCGAGCAGACCTGCGGCCGCAATGCCCACGAGCGGTGCCGGCGATTCATGTCGGCACCGCTGACCATGTCGTTTCAAGCGGCGCGGGAGCACGTGGAAGAACGATCGGAAGATCTGGCCCAAACCCGTCCGGAGCTGGGACACGCGACTAACGCCATCGTGTTCGTCGGCCGCCGCGAGTGGACGCGGGGCTTATTCTTGGATCGGCGGGCGTTTCTCACTTCGTACGACGCCACCCAAGACGACCCCGAATGCGGGATTCTGGTGCGGATTCTGCAGGCCGTGTTTCCGGTTTGCTCCGGCATCAACCTGGAATACTTTTTCTCGAAGGTCGATAACGCCGGTTTTGGCTCAGGCACCAAGCTGCCGCACAACCTGGCGTCGCTTTTGGGAGTGATGGATGGCGCGGCCAGCGATCTGCGGACCGGGCTACCCTGGCAGATGGTCGAAATTCACGAGCCGCTGCGGGCGCTATTCGTCATTGAAACCACGCCCGAATCGATGCTCAAGATCATCGCCACTCAAGAGAGCATCGGCCGGCTGTGCCGCAACCGTTGGGTACAATTGGCGGTGCTGCACCCGGAGACAGGCGAACTGAGCTTGTATCAAGACGGCCGCTTCGAAGCCTACGTGCCCCAGGCCACCACACTCCCCACGGCCGCTTCGAGTGTCGATTGGTACCGCGGCTGCCGAGACCACTTGGAATTCAGCCAAATCGGCATTCGCACCGCCGAATCGCCCGTGGCGGAGAGCTAAAACAGCGCGAACGAATCGCGCCCGCACGCCGGCCACAGTGCTGACACCTGCTGAGCCCTATTTTCCCTCCGCGAGTAATTGATGCCGAACATTGAACAAGTGTTATACGCCTTGGGGATCATTGTGGTCGTCAGCCCCCTGGCGATGACCTGCATCTTGGGGCTGTGCTCGCTGGCAGACCACAAAATTTCCGAAGAATTGACGACGCGGCTGGGACACGCCACGATCGCCTGCGGGCTGTTGGCGTCGATCGCGATTTTGGTGATCATGCTCGTGATCGACACGCGGCACATCGCGATCGAGCTCGGCAATTGGGTGGTGATTCCGGAGCATTATCATTTTTCCGTCAAGCTGATCTTCGATCGGCTGAGTGTTCCGTTCTTGATTTTGACGTTCGTGCTCTCGGGCACGATCGGTGCTTTTGCCAGCCAGTATCTGCATCGCGAGCCGGGCTTCAACCGGTTTTTCATGCTGTACGCGATCTTCGTGCTCGGCATGGTCATCACGTCGCTCGCCGGGACGATTGAAACGCTGTTCACCGGCTGGGAGCTGGTCGGCCTCTC
>JAYVCO010000509.1:0-5105 GCA_043749935.1 Planctomycetia bacterium | reverse complement strand
CAGCATGCAAAAGGCGGCGTACTCCAAGGATTGGGTTGCGCTCATCAAGGCTGGCGTGGACATGCTCAAGCTCAACCCTTGGGACATTGCCACGCTAGGGGCCATGGCCGATGCGTGCGAGGCGCTGGAAATGGACGAAGCGCAGCTCACTTATCTGAAATGGGCGCTGGACGTCAACGGCAAGGAACCGGAAATCAATCGCAAGTGCGGGCGGGCGCTCGCGCGCATGGGGCAGTTCGATCAGGCGATTGCCTGCTGGCATCGTGTGGAGCAAGCCAAGCCGAACGACGAAGAAGCGATGCGCGCGATCGGCGACCTGGCGATCGAAAAAACGATCAGCCAAGGCGGTTACGAAGGAGCTGAAAACAGCACCGACGTGATGGCCGACAAGGCGGCCCAGTCAGACCGGCGATCGGAAGCCAACAGCAAACTGACGCCGGTTCAGCAGCTTGAGAAATTAATCGCCAAGAAGCCCGAGGACGTGAGCAACTACTTGGAACTAGCGGAGCTGCACACGCGCGAAGAGCGGTTCAAAGAGGCTGAAGCGGTGCTGACCACGGCCGTGGAGGTCTCGGGTGGCGACGTGGCGGTCCGCGAAAAACTGGAAGACGCGCAGCTTCGGCGCAGCCATCAGCAATTGCACATTGCCAAAAAACAGGCCATCGAAAAGAAAACGCCCGAAGCGGTGGAGCTATATGAGAAAATGAAGGCGGAGATGAATGCGGTAGAAATCAGCTACTACCGCAATCGGGGCGAGCGCTACCCGAATAACTTGGGCCACAAGTACGAGCTCGGTTTGCGGCTCAAAAAAGCCGGCCAGTACAACGACGCGATCAAGTGTTTTCAAGCGGCCGCCGGCGATCCCAAGAAAAAAGCCGCCGTCCACATGGATCTGGGCGAGTGCTTTCAGTACATCAAACAGTACAAGCTGGCGATGACGAACTACGAAGCTTCGATCGCGGCGGTCAACCCGCGTGACGTGGACCAGCGGAAATTGGTCCTTTATCGTGCTGGCAAGCTGGCCCTGGGTTTGACGGAAAAGTACCTGGCCGCCAACGATCCTCAGCACAAAGAAGAGCTTGCGCGGGCCGAAAACTACCTCAACGAGCTGGCTGGGCTGGAATTCGGCTACAAGGACGTTCCACAACTACTGGACAAAGTCTCGAAAATCCGTCATAAAGGCTGATTCTCTAGTCCCTTGGGTTTGCCCGAGTGGCGTGAGATTTGTCATTGCCACGACCTTCGCTCCCGCAACCTCTCGATTCGGAAATCATGCCCAATACAGAAAGTGCCAAGAAACGGCTCCGCCAAAGCCTCGTTCGCCGGAACCGCAACCGATCCGTCAAGAGCAGCATCAAGACGCAAATTCGCAAAGTTCGCGACGCGATTGCCGAGGGCAACGTCGAAGTCAGCGAAACCGAGTTTCGCCTGGCGACCAAGCGACTCGACAAAGCCGCGGCCGCCGGCGTCGTACACGCCAATCTTGCCGGCCGCGTCAAATCGCGACTCTCCGCTGCTATCAAAGGCGTGAAGCAAAAGAAGAAGACGAAGTAGACTGGTCGACGACTTCTTTTCGGTCTACCACTCGATTCGTGCCGCGTCGAAAACTGGCCCTTCGACGCACGTCCGCCGGTAATCCCAACTGCCGCTTTCGTCGCGCACTCGCGCCACGCAACTAAAGCAGATACCGATGCCACACGCCATTGGTGTCTCGAGCGAGACCTGACAAGGCGCCAAATGTGCCGCTGCAATTTGAGCCACGGCTTCCATCATGCGCTCGGGCCCACAGCAGACGACATTCGGCTTTCCGAAGCGGGTGTTCAACTCTGAATCGGCCAGCACCATCTCGACCAGATCGGTCACCAGTCCGTGATGCCCGGCCGTGCCATCGTCGGTACTCGTGCGAACGGTGACGCCCAGTTGCTCGAAGTCTTCAATACCGGCCAGATAGTCGCGACTGCGAGCGCCGTAACAGAGCGTCACCCGGCGTGCCGGCTTGATCGTGTTCGGCGGCGTGCCGTATTGGCGCTGGCCCAGATACTGCCGAGCCAGGGCCAAAAACGGAGTCTGGCCAATGCCGCCAGCCACCATCAACAGATGATCGACCGGTTGCGGAGAAAACCCGTTCCCCAATGGCCCCCAGACGTCCAATTGCTGTCCCGCGGTGAACTGGGCGAGCCGACTGGTCATCTTGCCCGCGACGAGGTAGACGACGTCCATGCCGACCGCAACGCCCCGTTCGCCGTCCGATAAAACGGTGTCGTATAAAGCGAGCGGCCGGCCCAGCAACGGGTCGTCAAATCCGGCCAGGCGCAACATCAGAAACTGACCGGGGACAATTCGCTTGGCGAGCACTGGGCAATGAAAGCGAACGCGATAGGTGTCGCGCGCGACCCGCACGTTTTCCAGAACCGTGACCCGTTCCTGGCAGGCCTGATCGGCATAGTGCGCGGCATGCAAGGGGTTGGTCATTGAAAACGATTTCCAAAGGATGGAACCAAGTTGAATTACCGATGGACGTGCCAGCGCCGTACGCAAATATCCTACTGGTCACCATTCCGGTTGCCAATGGCCGGAAGTCCGAGTGCCATCAGGATCTTAGAGGCAGCTTTTTCAACTCTTCGGCCATT
Organism: Planctomycetia bacterium; assembly: GCA_043749935.1. Taxonomy (GTDB): domain Bacteria; phylum Planctomycetota; class Planctomycetia; order Pirellulales; family PALSA-1355; genus PALSA-1355. The sequence continues at coordinate 2,475 of JAYVCO010000509.1, read as the reverse complement.
CGCTCGAGCACGCCCGACCAGTCGCCCAAGGTTTTCTGGCGGAAGATTCGCAGGCTGGGATACCAGGGGCTGTCTTCGCGGTCGAGCATCCAGCGCCAGTCGGGTGTGTGCGACAGCGGGAGCCATACCCGCACGCCGAGCGCCCCGGCCAGATGTACGAGCGCCGTATCGGGCGCGATGACCAAATCCAAAACTTGCATGACGGCGGCCGTATCGAGAAATGCGCCGCCATCGTTGTCGAGCGAGCAAGCAAGGTCGATGACTTCGAATTGCCCGTCGAGCGCCGCGATTTGTTCGCTGCCAATTCCCTTTTGCAAGCTAAAGAGCCGCACGCCGAGAACTTTGGCCAACGGGGCAAAGCTCGTCAGCGGCAGTGACCGCAACAGGTCGGCCCGATAGTCGGGGCGGCCTTGCCAGGCGATGCCGACCTTCAGGCCTTGATACTCGGCCAATTCGCCGCGCCATCTGGCAACGCGATTGGGATCTGCCGAAAGGTAGGGCACTTCGCTCGGCACCGTGTCGACCTCGGTGCGAAAGATGTGCGGCAGGCTCAAGAGCGGTGCATGCACGTCGAACGGCGGCAGGAGCCCGTCCTTCGAAACCAGGTTCTTGAAGCCGGATAGTTCGAGAAGCGGCAACAGCACCGGCGGCGCGGCAATGACGAGTTTACCACCCCGCTGCGCGGCTAGTTTCGCGTAGCGAATGAATTGAAATGTATCGCCCAATCCCTGTTCGCAGTGAACCAACAACGTCCGATCGCCAAGTGGTGATCCGTCCCACATCGGCTGCGGAAAGCTGCGGGTATCGTACTGCGGGCAGTGCGACCGATATTCGTAATCGGCCCATCCCGGCAAGAAATCGCCGCGCGTCAATTGCGCCGTGCCACGAGCACAGAGCGCTTGCGCATAGCCGGGTTCAAGCCGCAAGGCTTCATCGAATCTGGCGATCGCGCCGGCCACGGCACCGAGGTCTCTGAGCACGGTGCCGAGATTGTAAATGAACTCGGCCCTATTGGGTTCCAGTTCCACAGCCCGCTCGAATGCGATCCGAGCTTCGTCGAGTCGAGTCAAATCCTGATACGTGACTCCCAAGTTACATTGCGCAATCGCAAAATCGGGACGCAATCGCACGGCGCGCTCGAGGCAGGTCAATGACTCGCCGAGTTGCCGCTGCCGCTCGAGCATGCTGCCCAAGTTGCTGAGAGCCTCAATGTTTTCAGGATCGAGCGCCAGCGCTTGACGAAAGCACTCGATGGCTCGCTCTGACTGTCCTTGGGCCTGAAGTACATTGCCCAAGTTGTAGTGCAGTGCGCTCAGCGCGGGCTGAATCTCGATCGCCCGCCGATAATAGGTTTCGGCCGCGGAAAGGTTGCCATCGAGCCTGCAGATTCCCCCCAGGTTGATCAGAGCGCGAACGTGATTTGGCTGAAGATCGAGTGCGCGCTGGTAGCACGCGTCGGCTTCGCGCAGTTTTCCTTGTCGTTGCAGCGCCGTGCCCAGGTTAAAGTGACCTTCTGCATTTTGCGGCTGGATTGCCAGGGCCCGCTGGTAACTGGCAATCGCTTCGTCCACACGTCCGGCCTGTTGCAGCAGAGTCGCCAGGTTGTTGTGGAACTCGAAGGCGTGTGGCGCCAGGCGCACCGCGTGGTTGTAGCACTCGATCGCTTCGTCCCATTGCTTAAGACCGCGGTGGGCTTCACCTAGATTCGAAAAATACGGGGCTTGCATGCCGTTGATCGCGATTGCCTGGCGCAAGAGTTCGACGGCGCGCGCGTGTTGGCCGGTTTGGCAACAAAGAAGCCCCAACAGATTGAGCGCGTCCGCATGGCGAGGCTCTTGCGACAGCGCCTGCTCATAGAGTTTGCGAGCCGCTTCCCACTGGCCACCGCGATGCAGTTGGACCGCCGACTGAAGCAGTTCGAAAATGGTTGCCATGGAGATGCTCGAACGTGGGCCGGAATCTGCTACGTTTTCTGATTGACGATCGACGACAACTCGGCCGCGATTCGCGCAAACAGCTCGGGCCAGTCATCGAGCTTCGTTTGGCGAAACAGCCGCATCGTCGGATACCAAGGACAATCATCCCGATCCAAAAACCATCGCCAGTCGGCCGAGAATGGAATTACGAGCCACGTCCGAATTCCCATCGCACCGGCCAAATGGGCCACGGCCGAATCGGAAGTAATCACGAGATCCAACTGGTGCATCACGGCGGCCGTGTCCATGAACGCACCACCTTGCTCATCCAGGCCATCCAGTGTGATCACCGTGAAATGGTCTGCAACGTCGGCAATTTGCCGTTCTCCCGGTCCTTTTTGCAAACTGATCAGCCGCACGCCGGGCACGCTCGCGAGTGGCTCGAAGTTGGCCAGTTGCATCGATCTGTGCCGATCATTTTGATACTCGAGGCTCCCCTGCCAATGGACGCCGACTTTGAATCCCTCGACGCCTGCCAATCGCCGCCGCCATTTTTCGA
>JAYVCO010000508.1:0-5794 GCA_043749935.1 Planctomycetia bacterium | reverse complement strand
CGGATCGAAGCGATTCACTATGCGCTCAGCCTGGCCGGCCCCGACGATTGCGTGTTGGTGGCGGGGCGCGGGCACGAAGAATATCAGACCGTGGGCCATGCGCGAATTCCGCTGGACGATCGCGAAGTGGTGCGCAGCTATCTCTACAACCTGGATCCCGGTTCGCAATACGGCTCGCTGATGAGCGTGGGAAATTCGTAGGACTCGACCTGATGCGTGATTTAACAATCGGAAAACTACACGAGATCGTCGGCGGCCGATTGCGGCTGGCCGCTCGGACTCCGCTGCACGGCGAGGCCACGAGGCTCGAGCGGATCGTCACCGATAGCCGGCAAGTGCAGCGTGGCGATGTCTTTTGGGGTCTGGCTGGAACACGCTTCGATGGCGCGACCTTCTCGAACGAGGCTTACTCACGCGGCGCGACCGGCGTCGTCGTTGAGAAATATGTTCACCCTGAGCCGGGCTGCTGGAGTTTGCAAGTGGCCGATAGCCTCGCGGCGCTCGCGCAACTCGCGCGCTGGAACCGAGCGCGAATGACCGGCCGGGTCGTCGCGGTCACTGGCAGCGTTGGCAAAACGACTTCGCGACAGATGATTCGCGCCGTGCTTGGCACACAATTCAGCGGCTGCTCGAGTCCCAAAAATTTCAACAACGACGTGGGCCTGCCGTTGAGCATGCTCTCGATCGAACCGGAACACGCATTTGCGGTGCTCGAGCTGGCGGCCAGCGCGCCGGGCGAAATCCGCCAACTCGCCGAGCTTTGCCAGCCTCAAGTCGGCGTGATCACGCGTATCGGCGATGCTCACTTGGGTGGTTTTGGTTCTCTGGAGGCCGTGGCCGAAGGGAAGGCCGAGCTATTGGCCGCATTGCCGGACGACGGGTGGGCCGTGCTGGCCGGCGACGACATTCGACTGCGAAAATTGGCGGCCCGTTCGCACACGAGAACGATTTGGTTTGGTCGTTCCTTGGATAACGATCTGGTGGCCACGAACGTGGAAAGCCGGCAAGGTCGATTGAGTTTTTGCATCGACGGCACTTCGATGAGCGTGCCGGTGTGGGGCCGCCATCACCTGGGCGGAGCGTTGGCGGCGGTTGCGGTCGGCCGAATCTTCGGCATCTGCGACGCGGAAATCGCACAAGGGCTAGCCAACTTCCAGCCGGCGCCGATGCGCTGCCAGATTACCAAAGTGGGCGGCGCCACGATCATCGACGACACCTACAACGCCAGCCCCGTGGCCATGCGCGCGGCGCTAGAGTTGCTGCGAGACTTCGACGCACCGGGACGACGGATTGTCGTCTGCGGCGACATGCGCGAGTTGGGAGAGGCTGCTGGAGCTTTGCACCGCTCGCTCGGAGATCAGGTAGTGACGCTCTGCGGCGCCGACTTGCTCGTGGCCTGCGGCGATCATGCCGACGAGGTCGTCGCCGGCGCGCGGGCTGCCGGCATGCCACGCAGTCTCACGGTGGCCTGCCGCGAACCCCAAGAAATATTTTCGCTCTGCGAGCGGTCGTTGCAGCCGGGCGACGTGATGCTGGTCAAAGGATCGAGAGCCATGGCCATGGAACGGCTGGTACATGCCTTCCAAGCGCGCGAGGCTCAGGTCGCCGCATAAGGAACACAAACACGAAACAACTGTGAGCTCCATCGACGGTGTAGGGTTTGCGGGAACTCGACACTACCCTCCCTCCTGGGTAGGAGCACAATCTTGCCGGAACAAGCGGTTACTGGGTCGACCGCTCCGGCAGGCGCTTCGCGATGGAGCTTATGACTGAGCACCGGAGTGGCCTAAAAAACCGCTCCGGTGCCTCAGGGAACACCTCCTCGATAATCGGGGAAAACGTCGGGCGGCATGGGCGCATTGGGCGCTCGTGAGGAATGAAAAAACTCGGGCAACCAGCCACTGCTGGCCCGAGTGCCAACGAACTGCCATGACACTCGTTTTCCCGAGACATTCGGTTTTCAGCCGTCAGACCGTGCTTGCGCATGAACGCTTCGAGCGCGAATCATTTCTGCTCTGGACTGTCAGATGCTTTTGTTTTTCCTCGATGGTCTTGCCGCGGTACCGGGCTTGGGCGAATTGGCCACGCTCGAATCAACTGCAATGCGCGCGGCGCTGGCCGGTACGGCTAGTTTCGTGCTAGCGCTGGTGCTGGGCCGCCGCTTGATCGGGTGGCTCAAAACTCGCTTTCGCGAACCGATCAAAAGCGCCTCGGCCGAAGTAGCAAGGCTGCACCAGTCGAAGCAAGCGACGCCCACCATGGGCGGACTTTTCATCATCGCCGGGCTGGTCGCCAGTTCGTTGGCGTTCGGCGACTGGTCCAATCCTTATTTACCGATTGCCTTGTTGCTGGCAGTAGCGCTTGCCGCATTGGGAGCCCTTGACGATCTCATCAAACTCCGTTCCAGCGCGCGCGGATTGCGAGCACGCACGAAATTCTTCGCCCAAATCGCAATCGCTCTGGGTGTGGCAGTGCTCATCTATCGCGTTCATCTCCGACAGGACCAAGGGCTCTTGTTCGGCGGTCCGCTGTTTTACAGCAATTTCGAATTAGGCTGGCTCTTCATTCCGCTGGTCACGTTCGTCATCGTCGGCTCATCGAATGCTGTCAATCTGGCGGATGGTTTGGATGGTCTTGCCGGCGGTTGTCTGGTGTGTGCGGGATGCGCAATGGGACTGGTCGTGTTCGCCAGCGGATCCGCCGAATGGGCCGGGAGCTTGAACATTCCCTACATCGAAGGCGCGGGCGAAATGGCCGTGGTCGCCGCCGCGATGATTGGCGCGCTCTTGGGATTTCTGTGGTTCAATTGCCATCCGGCCTCAGTTTTCATGGGCGACACTGGCGCGTTGCCGTTGGGCGGGCTGTTGGGGTTGCTGGCTGTCATTGCCCGTCAGGAGTTATTGCTCGTGGCCGTTGGCGGGGTGTTCGTGGTCGAGGCCGCCAGCGTAATCGCGCAAGTCGTCTTCTTTCGTTGGAAGCGGCGAAGAATTTTTCTATGCGCCCCGTTGCACCACCACTTTCAACTTCAAGGCTGGCCGGAAAATAAAATCGTCACGCGATTTTGGATTGCCGGGGCATTGTGCGCACTCGTCGGCCTGTCGGCGCTGAAACTTCACCCCCGCGATGAGCCAAGCGCATTGCAAGTCACCGAGTTACAACAACTCGCGCGATCCGGCTCGGAGTTGCCAAGATGACTGAGCCAAGATGACATGGTTTTTTCCGAACTATTCCTGACGGCTGTGTGTCCTTTCCTACGATTATCGCGAGAACCATTTTGCACGCATTGCGTAACACCGGAGACCTCGAGAAGTTTGCGGTCCAAAGCCGCGGCAAGATAGATCGAGTCGGGTGAAGGAAGCATGAGAACTTTTAGCGATCACATCGTGTTTGCCGGCGGCGGGACTGCCGGCCATTTGTTCCCCGGCCTGGCCGTGGCCGAACAATTGCTGCGCTATGCGCCTCAATTGCAAATTTCATTCGCCGGAACCGGCAAGCCGTTCGAGGCGCGCCACGTGCGCGAGGCGGGCTTTGACTACTGCACGTTGCCCTGCCGCCCGTTTCCACGCAGAGCGCGCGAAGCGCTGCGGTTCCTCGCCGACAACCTCTCGGGCTACTACGCCGCACGTCGGCTGTTGCGCGCGCAAAACGTTTCGCTCGTCGTCGGGCTAGGTGGTTACGCCAGCCTGCCGACCGCGCGGGCTGCCGCCTCGTTGGGAATTCCGTTCGTGCTGCTGGAACAAAATGCCGTGCCGGGACGCGCCACGCGCTGGCTCGCGCCAGGTGCTGCTTTGGTCTGCTCGGCCTTTGATGGAATTCGCGATCACCTGCGCTCGGGCTGCCGAGTGCGCGTGACCGGCAATCCGCTACGACGAGGGTTTGTCGAAAGTCAGATGCCAACTCGCTGTTTACCCGACCGGTTGGGCGGCCAGCGGCGGCTGCTCGTTTTGGGCGGCAGTGGCGGCGCGCAAGTTCTCAATAGTCAGGTGCCGCTGGCACTGTATAAGGCGGGGGCGGGTCTTGGTGGTTGGCAAGTCGTTCACCAGACGGGCCAGCGCGATGCGCCGACGGCCGAGCTGTATCGTAAACTTGGGATCCAGGCTACGGTGGTGCCGTTCATCGAAAACATGCCGGGCCTGCTGCGCGCCAGTCATTTGGCCATCAGCCGAGCCGGTGGCACCACCCTGGCCGAGTTGGCGGCCGCCGGTGTGCCTGCCATTTTGCTGCCGTTTCCAAAAGCCACGAACGACCATCAGCGTAAAAACGCCGACGTGTTCGCCGCCGCTGGAGCGTGCAAAACCTTGGACGAGCGAGAGCTGACCGGACGACTCGACAACCATTTGGCCAGCGCGCTTGCGGAACTGACGACGGGCCATCGGCTGCGCGTGCGAATGGCTCAGGCAATTACGCGCCTGGCACGGCCTGATGCAACGCGCCATGTCGCCAAATCGATCGCGGCAATTCTGTTAGCAAACCGCCCAGTTGCGGTCTAGCGATCGCTGGGCGTTCAAACTCTCAAGTTCCACTTATGGGGCCAAAGTTCGCGGTATCGTTCGCGTCTTTGGCCCCTTTTTTCGTTCCGAGACCCGTGCTAGCGGGCCTTGCATTGACACGCGCCGGCGATCGCACGTATGATCCCGCCCGCTTTATTTCCGGACCCCGCGCACTTGTGGAATCATGATTTCATTGCACTCAATACTTGGCGAATCAAACGACGCGCCATACAGTCGCGATCGGCAAACCCAGCGCGCCCACCTGGTCGGCATTGCCGGCGCGGGAATGCGATCGCTGGCCGACGTGCTCTTTGCCGCGGGCTGGCAGATCAGCGGTTCGGATCCGAATTGCGACGCGGAGATTGAGTCTCGATATCCGGTGAACCGAAACCACCAAGCAGCGTCGATCGACTCCTCGTTGGATCTCATGGTCCACAGCGAGGCCGTGCCGAGCAAGAATCCGGAGCTTACGCGAGCGAAGAAACTCGGCCTGCCCGCACTCAGTTATCCGCAAATGCTTGGTCGCCTGATGGCCTCGCGGTCTGGAGTGGCCGTGGCTGGCACACATGGCAAGTCGACTACAACGCTCATGGCGGCGCAGATTCTCGTCGCTGCTGGCATGGATCCGACAGTCGTGGCGGGCGCCGTGCCGATCGCGGCCAGCTCTGGCGGCCGGCTGGGACGTAGCCGCTGGATGTTGGCCGAAGCTTGCGAATATCGGTCCAACTTTCGATTTCTCAAGCCACAAATCGCTGCCGTGCTGGGCATTGAACCCGATCATTTCGATTGCTTCCATTCGGCCGCGGAGTTGGAACAGGCCTTCGCCGACTTCATAGAAGGTGTCGATAACGACGGGCTGGTCGTGGCCAGGGCCGAATGTGCGGCTACGCAGCGCGTCATGAAGCGAGTGGGTTGCGTCAGCGAATCGTTTGGTTTCGGCTCGATGGCCACCTGGCAAGCCACGTCGCTGCGCGATCGTGGCGGCTTTTACTCCTTTCAGGTTCGTTGTCGCGAGCGGTTGGTCTGCGACGTGAAGCTGCCCGTTGCCGGGCGGCACAACGTGCTGAATGCCCTGGCCGCGGCGGCCGTGGCCAGCCATTGCGGCGCAACCGGCTCGATGATTCGCCTGGGTTTGGAGCATTTTCCGGGCATCAGGCGGCGAGTGGAGCTCGTTAGCAATGCGGGCGGAATCGCGATTCTCGACGATTATGCCCACCACCCGACTGAAGTCACGGCCACCTTGGAGACCGTGCGGCAGATGTACCCCGCGCGGCGCGTGTGCTGCGTGTTTCAGCCGCACCAGG
>JAYVCO010000507.1:0-4480 GCA_043749935.1 Planctomycetia bacterium | reverse complement strand
GACCGACTATCTTGAGAAAGCTTTCGGCGGGTGGCCGCGCAGCTATCCTTACGCGGGCGGCGACGCGCTGGCGTATGCCTCGAGCGGATTTCTTTGGGACAACGCCCTATTGCACAAAAAGAGCTTGCGGATTTACGGCGAGTTCGTGCAGGCTTCGATCCGCTGGAAAGACGCGGATCGACAAGGGTCGCCCAAGTTCATTGACTGCTACGAAGACTTCATGAAGCAGGCCGGAAAGGTCGAGATCCGCGGCACGGCTGCGATCAAATCGCTCGAGCCTTATGTCTGCTCGACCACCATTGGGTTTCCGAGCATTGTGCCCGACGTCTACCGGGCCGAGGAATTCAAGCGCGAGTTGAAGAAGTTCGAAACCGACGGAAACCTGCCCAACCTGATGATCATGCTGTTGCCGAACGATCATACTTCGGGCACGCGGCCGGGCATGCCGACGCCAGAGGCTTCCGTGGCCGACAACGATTTGGCCTTGGGGCAAGTCGTTGAAGCGATCAGCAAGAGCAAGTTCTGGAAGGATACGGCGATTTTCGTGGTGCAAGACGACCCACAAGCCGGGTTCGATCATATCGACGGCCACCGCACGGTGGCGCTAGCCATCAGTCCTTACACGCGCCGCCACACGGTCGACAGCACCAACTATAACCAGACGAGCATGATCCGCACGATGGAGCTGATCCTCGGTTTGCCGCCGATGAACCAGATCGACGCGTCGGCCACGTCAATGGCCAGTTGTTTTACCGATCAAGCGAGCCTGGCGCCATACGACGCGGTGCCCAATCGGATTCCGCTCGATCGGCTCAATCCCGAACTGAATACGATTCGCGACGAGCGGCAATTGCACTGGGCCACGGTATCGCTCGGGTTGCCGCTGGACGACGTCGACGAGGCCGACGAAGACACGCTCAATCGCATTCTGTGGCACAGCACGCGCGGCCGCGACGACACGTATCCCGCCTGGGCCGTGCTGCAGGAAGAAGATGACGACGACGAAGAAGAGAAGAAGCGGTGAACCGATGCCAAACACTCGCAACGTCGGCATTCTGATTTTCAATGACGTGGAAGTGCTCGACTTCTGCGGGCCGTTCGAAGTGTTTTCCGTCACCAGCCCGCGGGGCGTGTTCAATGTTTTCACGCTGGCCGCGACGCTCGATGCGGTGCTGACGCGCGGTGGCTTGAGCGTGAATCCCAAATACACACTGGCCGATGCACCCGCGATCGATTTGCTGGTCATTCCCGGCGGACTCGGCACTCGGCCGTTGATGCACGATGCCGCCTTGATCGGTTGGATTCGCGAACGATCTCAAAAAGCCGAACTGGTGCTGTCTGTCTGCACCGGAGCCCTGCTGTTGGGCAAGGCAGGATTGCTCGACGGCTTGTCAGCAACAACGCATCAGGGTGCGCTCGATTTGTTGCGAGAGACAGCGCCGAAAACGACCGTTTGTGGCGATCGGCGAGTTGTCGATAACGGCAAGGTAATCACTTCTGGCGGAATCGCCGCGGGAATTGACATGTCGCTGCACGTGGCCGAAAAACTACTGGGCCTCGAAACCGCTCAGGCCACTGCCAGGTACATGGAATACCCCTGGACGTCACAATCGTAGTATTAACGCGGGATATGGCGCTCGAAACCTTGGAGCGTCGCCGAGATCGACCGTATCGATCGCATCGAATATCCGAATCGATGCGACATTCCGTCGTTGCCAGGCCGTCCTTCGCCAGCATTCCAACCGGCGCTCGCCAAGTACACCGATTCCAGCAAGCTATGTTTTTTCTGCCGTCGTGGAAATTACATTAGACAAAAACGTGTCGCGGTGGGCCATGAATACGAATTCGCTGCGTTCTTCGGAATGGTACTTGGAAGGGTTTGTTGGCGATTCGCCCAACCTGCGGCATATTTCCTTGAATACGTGGCCCTTCCGCATCGGCCGCCGTCCCGATTTGTCGTTCTGTTTGAATTCGAACAGCGTTTCCAAGGAACACGCCGAGATCCAGCTCCACGGCAGCACGTTGACGATCAAAGATCTCGACAGCCGCAATGGAACGTTCGTGAACGGAAACCGGATCGAGCGCGAGACGACTCTCAAGATCGGCGACGTGCTGCATTTCGCGAATCTTGAGTTTCGGCTGGGAAACCAATCGAAGGGTGCCGGACATGCAACCTTGCCCAATGCGGGCGCGACGATGCAGGTCGACCGGAGCGAATGGCTTCAGTCGTTGGGCCACTTCGAGCAATTGTTCATCGACGGCGCCGCGATTCCATTCTTTCAGCCGATCATCAGTTTCGCCGATCACAACACGACCGGTTATGAGGTGCTGGCACGCAGTAACTTGGAAGGGTTGCGAAATCCCAAACAAATGTTCGACGCGGCCGCGCGACTGGACATGGAGAGCGAGCTGAGCCGGCTGTTTCGCAATCTCGGCGTGCAGATCGGACAAACGCTGCCGGGTCAACCGAACCTGTTCTTGAATACGCACCCGGCGGAGCTGATCGAAAAAGACTTGTTGCAATCGCTGCGAGATCTGCGCAAGGGGGCGCCCACGCAGCCGCTGACGCTCGAAATCCACGAAGCGGCCATTACCGACTTGAACGTCATGCGCGAGTTGCACAGCGCGCTTCGCGATCTCGATATTCAATTGGCGTACGACGACTTTGGCGCCGGTCAGGCGCGACTCGTCGATTTGATCGAAATTCCGCCGCACGTCTTGAAATTCGATATCTGCCTGATACGCGATATCCATCTGGGCACTGAGCCGCGGCGCCAGATGCTCGAAACCTTGGTGCGGATGGCGCACGATTTGGGCGTGGCCGTGTTGGCCGAAGGGGTCGAGTGCGAGGCCGAAGGCGAAGTCTGCGCTCAACTGGGTTTCGATTATGCCCAGGGATATTACTACGGACGGCCCGCTCCGGCTTCCGAACTGATCCAAGCCCAACTGGCGCAGACGCACTAACGGCAAGAGCGGCTGGCCCGGCTACGCTTCGTCGGGCCAGCTCATTCCTCGTCAGGAAAGTACAGATCGTCGTCGGCGATGTCGGGCACGCCGATCACCAGCACGCGCATGCGTCCGGTGGCACCGTGGATCACTCCGGGCGGAATGTGAACGATCGAGCCCTTGCGCACCGGATGGGCTCGGCCATCGAGCAGAACCGACCCTTCGCCATCGAGCACGTAATACAACTCAGTCGAGCGGCGGTGGTAATGTTCGCGGGCGCCGTCGATATCGACGGCATGCGCCCAGGCCATCGTCTGGCCGGCATCCTCGCGGCTAATCAGCCGGTCTCGCCAACCGCAAGTGCTCCGCTCCCGCGGCACCTCCCCTTCGTGGCGCACCAACGTGACCAGAGGAAGCAAGACAGGCACCCCTTCGGCATCGCCAGGTGGTTCGGTGGGCTCGCTCATTAAAGTTGCATCCGTCGGGAAGCGGGGGGATCGTCTATGGAAAAAGTGTCAGCTCTGGGGGATTATAGCGGCCGAGTCGGCTCGATGCACCAACACCTGGCCTCGCTTCGCTCTGGCAATCCGCCCGGCCCGGTGTCACAATGGACAATCTGCCAGCCTCAGCCCGCCCTCGGCCAATTTTACTGTGCACGTGCCTCCTATGAGCGAAGTCTTTATCTTGATCCCTGGCCGCACCAGCAAGCAAGGTTGCGGGATTAGCGAAGGCAAATTCACCGACGGTTATCGATCGGAAACCAGCCTGTTGCAAGTCTGCCCCAAGGACATGCAAAGACTCGGTTTGAACGAAGGAGACCGGGTTCGGCTGTCGAGCGAAACGGGACAAGTCGAAGTGGCCATCGTGCCGGCTAAAGGCGATGAGCTGCCGCCAGGCGTGTTGTTCATTGCCTATGGCGACCTGTCGAGCCGATTGATGGGGGGCGACACGCACGGCTCGGGCATGCCGACCAGCAAAGGACTCGACGTCGTGATGGAAAAAATCGCCTGACGACCGACAGCATGTGAATGGGAGTAGTACGCCGATGAGTATCGCCACCAAAAAAAATACCGCCCCGGATCCGTCGCTCAAGATCGTGCAAGACGCCACGTGCACTTTTTGCGGCTGCGTGTGTGACGATATCGATCTATCGGTCAAAGACAATCACATCGTCGAAGCCAAGCGGGCTTGCGTGCTCGGCAAGTCCTGGTTCTTGAACCATCACACGGACGAACGACCTTCGTGCCTCATTTCGGGGCAGCCGGCCCCGGTCGCCGACGGAATCGAGCGCGCTTCGCAGATTCTGGCGGGCGCCAAATACCCGATCATCTATGGGCTGAGCGATACCACGTGCGAGGCCCAGCGAATCGCCGTGGGCATTGGCGATTGGATCGGCGGAACCGTCGACACCACTACCAGCGTCTGCCACGGGCCCTCGGGCATGGCTTTTCAAGGGGTCGGCGAGGTCACTTGTTCGTTGGGCGAAATTGCCAACCGGGGCGATTTGATTATTTTTTGGGGATCCAACCCGGCC
>JAYVCO010000506.1:0-13284 GCA_043749935.1 Planctomycetia bacterium | reverse complement strand
CCTTGACGTCAGGAGCAATCCCCGCTTCGGACAGCAAGGTCTCGGCAAGTCGCCGGGGCAGGCTCTCGGGCAAGAGCGTGATCAGATGTTTCTTGCCGTTGGCGGCTGCCTGTCTGCGCAGGTTTTCGTCGAATTCAGAGCCCGCCATCTGGGGCAAGAAGTCGACCTCCAGCATGAGCGACTGCGGACGCGGGTGGCCGCTGATCTCGCGACTGACGTCGAGCATCACCGGCCCGGACAGCCCGAAGTGAGTAAACAAGAACGAGCCGCGCCGTTCGGCCAGCGGGCGCGTCTTGTGACCGGCATTGGTAACGTCTTCGAGTATGCGCACGGCCACATCAGGAATCGTGATCCCCTTGAGCTCGCGCACCCAAGCCGCGGCCGTGGTGACGGGCACGAGCGCCGGTCGGGGCGGAACGATCGTGTGGCCGAATTGCGCGGCCCAACGATATCCCTCGCCGATCGTGCCGCACAAAGGATAAGATTGGCCGCCGGTGGTGATCAGCAGTTTGGCTGCCGAGAGGACTCGCTTGTTGGTTGTGAGTCGAAACCCGCCGTCTTCGATTCGTTCAACTTCCAACAGTGGCTCATCGAGCGCCAACACGCACTCGGTCCGCTCGAGTCGGCGCACGAGCGCCGCAAGCACGTCGGCCGCTTTGTCGCTCTGGGGAAAGATTTTGCCAGTGGCTTCGACTTTGGTTGCCACGCCTTCGCGCTCGAACATTTCAATCGTGTCCTGCACGCTCAGCGCCGAGAGTGCCGAGTGCAGGAACTGTCCTTGGCGTCCGAACGCCTCGACGATGCCGCGGTTGTCGGTGTCCTGCGTGATGTTGCAGCGGGTTCCGCCCGACATCAGGATCTTCACGCCGGGCTTGCGATTTTTTTCCAACACCAAAGTGCGCTTGCCGCGCTCGGCGGCCGTGGCTCCGGCCACCAGCCCCGCCGCACCCGCTCCGACCACCACGACGTCCCAACTAGATTCGCATTCAATGTTCAATGCCCGGCCACTCCCGGCTTCGCGCTTGGTGGCGCGACGGCGCGAGTGGCATCGATCGCGTTGGGGCACTTGCGCCCCTGGTCGATATCCGAAATATTCGCGCAAGTCGTCTCGGCGATTTTCGCCAGCGCGTCGCGCGTGAAGAAGGCTTGATGGCCAGTCACCACCACATTGGGAAACGTGAGCAGCCGGGCGAGGATGTCGTCCTGAAGGACCCGATCCGACAGATCCTGAAAAAACAGATCGGCTTCTTCTTCGTAGACGTCGATTCCCAAAGACCCGAGCCGGCCCGATTTCAACGCGTCGATCGCCGCTCGCGTGTCGACCACGGCGCCGCGGCTAGTGTTGATCAGCATCACGCCCGGTTTCATGCGGGCCAGGGCAACTTCGTCGATCAAATGATGTGTTTCCGGCGTCAGTGGGCAATGAAGAGAAATAATGTCCGACTGCTCGTAAAGACTTTCGAGCGAGACGTACTGTACGCCCAGTTGTTGACAGGTCGGGTTTGGCCTCAAGTCGTGGGCTAGCTGCCGGCAGCCGAATCCGTGCATGATCTGGGCCACGACCGTGCCGATTTGTCCCGTGCCAACGATGCCCACCGTGCGGCCGTGAAAGTCGAAGCCCAGCAGACCTTCGAGTGCGAAGTTGCCCTCGCGCACTCGGGCCACGGCGCGATGGATCTTGCGATTGAGCGTGAGCATCAAGCCCACGGTGTATTCGGCCACGGCGTAAGGCGAGTAAGCCGGCACGCGAACCACGGCAATGCCCAACTCGGCGGCTGCGATCAAGTCGACATTGTTGAATCCGGCGCAACGCAGCGCGACGACCCGCGTGCCGCCGCCGGCGAGCGCCGACAACACCGCGCGATCGAGCGTATCCTGCACGAACACGCAGACCGCCGGATACCCGACAGCCAGAGGCGCGGTCTCTTCGCTCAACCGAGGAGTAAAAAACACCAGCTCGTGACCGCTAGAGGCGAACGCCGGCTCGAGATACTCGCGATCGTAGGATTTTGTGCTAAAGACCGCGACTTTCATCGGCTTGGTTCTATGAGTGAATATGGACAAATCTGGAGTCACATTGATTATGTCGCGTCTCTCCTTGCGAGAATAGGCGGCAATTCACGGCTCCAAGTACGCCGCCATAGACGCATTCCAAAGATTCACGGTAAGCTCTCGCTGTACCTCATGGCGCGCGAGGGGGATTTGGGTTTCTCATGATGTCGGAACTGACCGTTTGGGCCGCTGTATTGATCTTCGCGGGCACGTATGCGGTGATCGCCTTTGCCAGGCTGCCAGGGCTGCACCTCGATCGGCCCGGTGCGGCCGCGCTCGGCGCCGTGCTGATGGTCGCTTGCGGAGTGCTCTCGTTCGACGAAGCCTGGCAGGCCATCGATGCCCGCACGATCGTATTGCTCTTGGGCATGATGATTCTCAACGTGCTCCTGGAAGAGAGCGGATTCTTTGAGTTGGCGGCCGGCGCCGTGCTCAGCCGCACGCGCTCGGCGGCGTCGCTATTGACCGGCTTGGCCATACTCTCGGCCGTGCTCTCGTCCCTGTTTCTCAATGACACCGTGTGCCTGATGTTGACCGCCCCGGTACTATCGATCGTGCGCCGCAGTCGTCTACCTCCAGCGCCTTATCTCGTGGCGCTGGCGATGAGCGCCAACATCGGCAGCGTGATGACGCTGGTCGGCAACCCTCAGAACATGCTGATTGGAAACTACAGCGGCTGGACCTACGCCCAGTTCTTGCTGTGGATGGCACCGGTGGGCGCGGCCAGCCTGGCGGCGTTGGTGGGGATTCTGTTGTGGTTCTATAGGGCGCGGTTGAAAGCGGCGAAGGCAGAGGGCGAAGAGGATCTCGCGATTGGCGACCTCAAGGATCCAGATGTCGATCGGCCGCTGCTCGTTAAATCGCTAGTGGTCCTGGCGGGCGTGTTGGTGGGGTTCGTCGTGGTGGCGGATCTGCCGCTGGTGGCCATGTTGGGCGCGATGATGCTGTTGCTCATTTCGCGCCGCCCGCCCGAGCAAATTCTGTTGCGCGTCAATTGGGTGTTGCTCATGTTTTTCGCCGGCCTGTTCATCGTCGTGCACGGCCTGGAACAGACAGGGCTCGTCAAGCAACTGATCGCGGCGGTCCGGCCGATGTACGGATCGAGCCTTGCCACACAGATCCCCGTGTTCAGCTTGGTGACCATGATCGCCAGCAACGTGGTCTCGAACGTGCCGTTCGTCGTGCTCGCGCGGGGGATCGTGCCCGAGTTTGCCGACCCGCAACTCTTATGGCTCGTGCTCGCGATGGCCAGCACCCTGGCCGGCAATCTGACGATTCCCGGTTCGGTGGCAACGCTAATCGTGCTAGAAATGGCCAAGCGACACGCGCCAGGCCGAGAGGGCCACGTCGAATTTTTCGAATTCCTGCGCGTGGGAATTCCGGTAACGCTGGCCACGACGATGCTGGGAGCGTTGATCTTGGCGTCGGAGCACTGGTTGTTCGGTCCCGGGCAATAGCCGTCAGGCGTTTTGCTACTTGCCGCCGAACGTCTTTTCGATCAGCCTGTGCATTTCGGCTACGACTGTCGCGTGCTGCGGATCCTTGGCCAGATTCTTGAATTCTCGTGGGTCGTTTTCGTGATCGTACAATTCTACGCCGCGCTGGCCGTGATCCCATTCGGTATAGCGCCAGCGCTCAGTGCGCACCGAGCGGCCGGGAAAATCCTTGCGTTGCACTTGAGTGTAGGCCGGACGATTCCAGGCCAGTTGAGGATTCTCGAGCAGCGGACGCAAAGACACACCGGGCAAATTCGGCGGCGGAGTGGCGCCGGCCAGATCATCCAACGTGGGATAGATGTCGATCGTCTCGACGGTTCGCGGCGAAGCCTGGCCGTTTCCTTTCATGCCCGGCGCCGCGATGATCAACGGGACGCGAGCCGATTCTTCGAACAGGCTTTGCTTCATCCATTGGCCGTGCTCGCCCAGCAAATATCCGTGATCGCCCCACAGCACGACGATCGTGTTGTCGGCCAGTTTCAAACGGTCGAGCGCGTCGAGCAGCCGGCCGACTTGCGCGTCCATGAATGTGATCGCGGCAAAGTAGGCTTGCGTACACTCGCGGCACTGCTGATCGGTGAGGCCGTAGTTGTCTGGTCGAATGTTGAGCGCCGGCTGGGGCGTGTTGTCGTGATCGTTCGGCGGGTTGTACGGCAGCTTGATGTTCGCCAGCGGGTACATCTCGAAATATTTCTTGGGCGCGATGTACGGCGTGTGGGGCCGGTAAAAACCGACGCCCAGAAAAAACGGCCCGTCCTTGTGCTGCTCCAACAGCCGAATGGCCTCGGTGGCCGAGATGCCATCGGTCTGCTCCGCATCCGTTCCGTCGGCAGCGTGAAAACACATCGCCGAGCCGAGCCCGCGGTCGGGCGTGTAGTTGGTCACCTGATTTTCCTCGGTCTTGTCCCGCCCCTTAGGGTTGACCACCTGGTCCCACGATCGCGGATCGTCGAGGCCGCTAGTGCCAATCTGGCCCGGCACGCCATAGTGAAAAAGCTTTCCCACGCGGGCGACGAAATAGCCGTGCCGCTTGAACGATTGCGGCAACGTCACCACGTCGGGCAGCCGGACGCGGAAGTCGGTTTGCAAATCGAAGATCCGGTGTGTCTCGGGTCGCAGGCCGGTGAGCAGCGAGACCCGGCTAGGACTGCAAAGGGGAAACGCGCAATAGGCTTTCTCGAACCGCACGCCCCGCGCGGCCAGCCGATCGATATTGGGCGATTTGACCAGCGGATGGCCGTAGCAGTGTAGGCTCGTGTTCAGGTCGTCGACTGCGATGAACAACACGTTCGGCTTTCCGGCTGCCTCGGTGGTTCGTTCGGCCATCGACGTTGAAAGCAAGCAGAACGCAAAACAGAGCCAACGGTTCATGGTTGTCGCTCCTCGAAGGAATCAATCTTTGCAATCAATCACGACCATTCTTGTGGATGCGACATTCACAATGCAAGCCTGCACGCGTCAATGGGGTGGCCCAGACGACGATCTCGACGTCTGGGTTGCGCAGCAACAAGAGGGTACGTCTATCAAGACAGGTCGCCCTCAAGACAGGTCGCCTCTTGTTCCTGCGGAACCCAGACAACTCGAAGCGAGTTGTCTGGGTCACCCCCCCATGAGCCAGTCTCAGCTTCCAGCCAGCGGCGGGTAAAGCGAATAGCCGCTTACCGTGGTTTCGATCCTGAATACCGTTTTGCCGGAGGTCACATATAGCGTTTTGAACTCCGGTCCCGCGAACGTCAGGTTGGTTAGCACGTCTTCGGGGATCGGAATGCGACCGAGCAATTTTCCCTCGGGCGAGATGACGTGAATGCCGGTTTTCACTTCGTCGGTTTCGTGCGGGGTGCGGGGCTTGAGCACGCCCGCGGCCACCCACAAGTTGCCCTGGCGATCGAGCCGCATGCCATCGCCTCCACGGCCACGACCAAAATCGAATACCAGTCGTTGGCCGGCGAGCGTGCCGTCGGGTTGCACGTCGAACGCCCAGATCTTGCGGTTGCCACCTGCGATGTTGTGGCTGTCGATTACATACAGCGTCTTGTCGTCGGGCGTGATCGCCAAACCATTCGGGCGGCCGATTTGAGGTTGCGACACGACGCGCCGCACTTGCTTGCCATCGATGCAATAAACCGCCTCGCAGCCCATTTCCAAACTGGCCAGGTCGGTCCAGTAGTAGGGATCGGTAAACCAGATCCGCCCTCGGTGATCGACGCAGACGTCGTTGGGCGCGTTGTAGCGTTTGCCTTCGAAGCGTTCGGTGAGCACTTCGACTTCGCCCGAGGCCAGATCGGTGCGCACCACGCGTCGCCGTCCGCCGGGCCCGAACTCGGCCCCCTCGCAACTGATCAGCCGGCCCTGGGCATCGAACGTATTGCCGTTGGTTCGCCCGCTGTCGGCCCGAAAGACGGAAACCGACCCGTCGGGCGCCATTTTCAAAATGCGACTGCCCGAGATGTCGCTGAAGTACAAATCGCCTCTGGCGTGCCAGGCCGGGCCCTCCAAAAACGCGACATTAGCCGCCACCTTAGCCTTCGCATCGGCCGCGACCAGCCCTGCGGGCAATCCGACGTTGAACATAATTGTGGGTCTCTCGGGAACAATTGAAAAATGATGAAGACACCGGCGCCGGCCCGTACTCGACAGCAGTATAAGCAATTTGCAATCGCCATTGCACATCCCCCATATCTCCCTCGCCCGTTGGGAGAGGGCCGGGGTGAGGGCCGCGCACCTCGACGCCCCCTGCCTTTCGGAATGCCCATGCCCGCCGGGGTATTGCCGGCTCGCGCGGCGGGATACAATCTACACGGCGGCATGTCTCGACGTCGATTTTCCTCGAAACGATCCCCGCCGGCTGTTATTGTTTGTTATCGATTCACGCCCAAGGTTCCCTGAGGATTTGCCCGCTCATGCATGGCTTGATCATGGACTTCCAGTTGACGATTCCCGCGATCGTCCGCCGGGCCGAGCAACTGCACTACGATCGTGAAATCGTCACCCGGCTGCCGGACAAGTCGATCCATCGCTATACGAACGGCGAAATGATCGGCCGGGCCAAGCGGCTGAGCCTGGTCTTGAAGCGGCTGGGCGTGGAATTGGGCGATCGCGTAGCCACGTTTTGCTGGAACCATTACCAGCATCTCGAAGCCTACATGGCCATTCCCTGCACGGGCGCGGTCTTGCACACGCTCAACCTGCGGTTGCACGCGAACGATTTGACGTACATTGCCAGCCATGCCGGCGACAAGGTCGTGATCGTCGACGAGGTGTTGTGGGACGTGTTCGCGAAGTTTCGCGATACCGTCAGCTTCAAGCACGTGATCGTCGTGCGTTCAAGTGACAAGCCGCTGCCGGCCGGAACGTTGGACTACGAAGCCTTGATCGCCGACGTCGACGAATCGGAATTTGTCTATCCAGAGCTCGACGAGCGTCAGGCCGCCGCGATGTGCTACACCTCGGGCACGACCGGCATGCCCAAGGGCGTGTTGGCGTCGCACCGCGCGATTGTCTTGCACTCGCTGGCCAGCGGCATGGTCGACACGCTCGGGCTGGGCGAGCTCGACGTCGTGATGGCCGTCGTGCCGATGTTTCATGCCAACGCCTGGGGAATGCCCTATACGTGTTTGTTGGTTGGCGCGAAACAAGTGTTTCCTGGACCTCATCTCGATCCGCCCAGTCTGCTCGATCTGCTGGTCAAGGAGCAGGTCACGATCACGGCCGGAGTGCCGACGATTTGGCTCGGCATGTTGCAGATTCTCGACGACGCACCGAAAGCGTACGACCTTTCCAATCTGCGCACGATCCTCACCGGCGGGGCGGCGGCGCCGCCGAGCCTGATCCAAGGTTTTCAGGAGCGGCACAATCTGCGGATTCTGCACTCTTGGGGCATGACCGAGCTGTGCCCAGTCGGAACGATCGGCTCGATGCCGCATCGACTCGCCAACGCCTCGCAGAAGGAACAATATGCCTTCCGCGCCAAGCAGGGTCGCCCGTGCCCGTTGGTCGAAGTCCGTGCTCGCAATGAAAATGGCGAGGTGCCTTGGGATGGGCTGTCGATGGGCGAGTTGGAAGTGCGCGGGCCGTGGATCGCCAGCGGCTACTATCATCGGCCCGACGCGCAAACTTCGTTTACCGAAGACGGTTGGTTTCGCACTGGCGATATCGTGGCCATCGACAAGTTCGGTTGCTTGCACTTGCAGGATCGGGCCAAAGACGTGATCAAATCGGGCGGTGAATGGATCAGTTCCGTGGCCTTGGAGAACGCCCTGATGGGGCACCCGGCCGTCGCCGAAGCGGCTGTCATTCAGGCGTCGCATCCCAAATGGGCCGAACGGCCGTTGGCCATCGTGGTGCTCAAGAAAGATCGCGCGGCCACGCCCGCGGAGTTGATCGCCTTTATCGAGCCGCAATTTGCCAAATGGTGGCTGCCCGACGCGGTCGAATTTGCCGCCGAAATTCCACGGACCTCGGCCGGAAAGTTTTTGAAAACGGCCCTGCGCGAGAAGTACGGCGACTATTACGAGCGGAAGACCAATTGAGAATCGAGAATCTAACCGGAGGAACCGGATCATGCCCCAGCCAGTCGTGATTGAAGCGATACGGACCCCATTTGGACGCAAAGGCGCCGCATTTCGCGAGACGCGACCCGACTCGCTGCTGGCCGGGGCGCTGGCCGGAGTCTGTCGGCAGAGCGGGGTGGCACCGGCCAAGATCGAGGACGTCATCACAGGTTGCGTCACGCAAGCCGGCGAGCAAGGGGCCAACGTCGGGCGGTTGGCGGTGCTGTTGGCGGGCTTTCCGGTCGAGGTTCCCGCCGTCACGCTCAATCGCATGTGCGGATCGAGCCAACAGGCCATCCACTTCGCAGCGCAGCAGGTCGCCGCGGGCGATGCCCAATACACGATTGGTTGCGGCGTCGAGCACATGACCCGCGCGCCGATGTTCAGCGACGTCGGCAGCCTGGATAAACTCAATCCGGAACTGGCAAAATTCAACCTAGTACACCAAGGCGAAAGTGCCGAGCTGTTGGCCGAGAAATATAAAATCACGCGCTGGGACGTCGACGAGTTTTCCAAGGAGAGCCACCGCCGAGCCAGCGTGGCGAGCCGCGAAAAACGCAACCGCGAGATTCTGCCGACCCCCGGCTTGGACGCCGCCGGAATTCTGGCGACGTTTGCGCGCGATGAGGGCATTCGCGATACGCTCGACCCGGGCAAGATCGCCTCGCTGCCGACCGTGTTTCGGCCCGCGGGCAACGGCGTGGTGACGGCGGCCAACTCGAGCCAGATTTCAGACGGCGCAGCCGCCGTGTTGATTGCGGATCGCGAAGTGGCCCAGAGCGAAGGCTTGCGCGGGCGGGCGCGGTTCTTGGCGCGCGTCGCGGTGGGCGATGATCCCACGCTGCAATTGGCCGGCGTGATTCCCGCCACACTCAAGGCACTCAAACGAGCCGGGCTGACGCTTGCTGATATTGACTGGATCGAAATCAACGAGGCATTTGCCGCCGTCGTCCTCGCCTGGTCGAAGGAACTCAAGGCGAACATGGAAAAAGTGAATCCCTGGGGCGGAGCGATTGCCCACGGGCATCCGCTGGGCGCCACCGGCGCCGGCCTGTTCGCCAAGATGCTGGTCGGCCTGGAGACCACGGGCGGCACGCTCGGCCTGCAAACCATGTGCATCGGCCACGGCATGGCCACGGCCACGATCATCGAGCGGATTTAATCCGAGCGGCCATGACAAGCCATCGTCGTTGCGCGGCCGATGTCGTATGGATTGCGACTGTAGCGATCGTTGGGCATCTCAATGGTGTCAACGCGGCGCAACCTTTGACTCCCGAGGCCCGCGCGATTGCTTTTTTGGCGATCGAAGTGCCGAAGTGGTCGCGCGAGCAACATTGCTATTCGTGTCACAACAACGGCGATGCGTCGCGCGCGCTGATGGCGGCCGTGAAATCGGGCGATCTGGCGGATCGCGCTCCGCTGGCCGATACGATTGAGTTTCTCACGCGACCCGAGCGATGGGACGCGAATGGCCCTGAAGGGCCGTTCAAGGATAAGAAGCTCGCCCGGATTCAGTTTGCCGCGGCACTGGCGGCCGCCAACAGCACAGGTTTGTTGCGAGATGCCGGTGCGCTTGCTAAAGCAGCGGCGCTGGTGGCTGAGTTGCAATTGCCAGATGGCAGTTGGGAGAGCGATGCGGTGGGCAACGTCGGTTCGCCGGCCACGTACGGCCGCCACCTGGCCACGGCCATGGCCGCGCGCGTGTTGTCGCAGTCCGATCCGGTCAAATACCGCGATGCGATTGCAAAGTCTCGCGCGTGGTTCGAAAAAACGCCGGCCAAGAGCGTGTTGGATGCGGCCGCAACCCTGTTGGCGCTTGCCGACAGCAAGGTTGAAAGCGAGCGGGCCGAGAGCCAGCGGTGCCTGACTTTGGTGCGCAGCGCGCAATCGCCCGACGGTGGCTGGGGTCCGTTCGTGACGTCGCCCGCGGAAGTTTTTGATACGGCGATCGTGCTACTGGCGCTTGAATCACAACAAGATAAGCGCGAACTGGTGCCTTTAATCGAGCGAGGTCGTAAGTATCTGATTGCCGCGCAAGCGGCCGACGGCAGTTGGCCGGCGACGACGCGTCCTTCGGGCGCGGAAAGTTATGCCCAGCAACTCTCGACGACCGGCTGGGCCACGCAGGCCCTGTTGGCCACGCGCAAGCCCGGCGCAAAGCCGTGAGAGCTGTGTCATGTTCTTCTGCTGGCTATTCGCCCAGACGGATGGCTTTAACTTCGCCAGTAATCAAGCGATGTTTCTGTTCCAAGTCGCCTAGGCCCAGCTCCATCTTCAGCCCCACCTTGACTTCGTGCATGAGCACGAGCATTTGTGGAGGCTGAGGACCGGCGGTGGCGCCGAGCAAGTAGACCGTGCGCGCCGGAGTGAAATTTCTGCCATCGGCCGACAGCGCCATCTGGCATTCGCCGGTCGAGCGATTGACGAGTTGTGCTCGAAACACGTGATCTTCTGTTTCGATTTCGAACTTTTGACCGGCCGCCAGTTGGCTGTGACAGATCGACGGCACTTCCCTGTCTTCGACAGCGGCGGCCATAGTGGCCAGCGCGAAGAGCACCGATTGCCCCATCATGATGCGTATCTCCCAGTTGTACTGCGAATGCAGATAATCAAGATGTGTAACCAAACATAGCTTCTGTTTCCAGAGGTTGAATAGGTCTTTCTGGAACAATTTCGTAGACCTGGCGTGCGCTATGGTCGCTACAACCGGCACAACCGCGCAGTTCTTCGTGGCTTAGCTCCGCACTTGGCGAGGTTGAAACATGCCACGACGGCACGTTTCAACGGCCTGCTACGGCTTGGCGGTGGAAAACAGCCGCGCGTCGGGCTGCGACAGAAACTCGAACAGGTCCGCCAGGTTGTCTTCCGTCAAGCTCTGCTCGAATCCTTCTGGCATCAGCGACTTGCCCGTGCTGCGCAGTTCCTCGATTTGCGATCGCAAGACAAAGTCCTGCGCGCCCTCCGCGCGGCGCAACGTCACGCTGGTGGCCGTTTCTGAAACCAAGAGACCGGTCAGCACTTGTCCTTGTCGCGTGAGAAGTGTGTACGCCATGAAGCCCGGAGCCACCTGCCGGCTCGGGTCGAGCACGTCGACGACCAAGGTTTCTCTGGGCTTTGCGCCCAGGCCCGAAAGATCAGGTCCGATTCGCTGGCCTCGGCCCTGCACGCTGTGGCAAGTCAAACAATGCTTTTCGAATACAGCGGCGCCGCGAATGCGATCGCCGTGCCCCTTGGCCAGCGGCTCGAATTTGGTCACAACCTCCTGGCGATTAGGCGCGGTCGCAAGCGAGCCGAACAGCTCCTTGATCCGGGCCTTTAGCGTCGGATCGCGCACTGCCAACAGGCCGTCGCGCACTGCCGGTTCCAACTCGCGCGGCAGGATTTGCTCGGCTTCGAGCGCCGCGACCAGAGCCGTCGTGGTGGTGGTCGAACGCAGCGCGGCCAAGACCAGTGCCTGACGCGTGGCCGTGGTTAGCGAAGACCAGGAGGCAAACATCGCCTGGGCCGTCGCCCGATCGGCTTGTGCCAGGGCGCCGGCGGCTGCCGACTGCAACTCCTGAGCATGCCGAGGGTCCAGCAATGCCAGCAGAATCTTGCCGCTGTCTCGATCCAGTAGTCCCAGCACTTCCACGGCCATCAACCGATGTTCGAGCGATTCGTTTTCGGCTGCGGCCATCGTGCGGGCTGCCGAAATCAGCGGGCCGAAGCGGGCGGGCTGCACTTTGGAGTCGCGGCTTTTTGGTGCCGTTCGAGCCGCGAGCGATTGGCCACGATCGGCCAGGCCTTGACTCACGCCAGACAGCAGCGCCAAATCGCCAGGGCCGACACTTTGAGGCTGCTCGATGGCGATCAGTTCCAGGCAACTGGCCAGTTGCGCGGCATCATTTCCGCCGGCAATGATTTCGGCCACCTGTTTCAGGAAACGCATCTGGGCGTTATTCGGTTTGCGCCGCCAGTCCGGGTTTTTCTGCACCAACTGGGTCAGAAAGTTCGCGCCCGATCGGCCCAGGCTGCCGGCAACTGCCACGGGAATCCAAGGGTCTTTGACTTCCAAGGGAGCGAGCTTGACTAGCGCGGCGACTTTTTCCGGACCTTCGAGATCGCCCAACGTCAGCGCCAATTGAAAGCGGACCAGCGTATGCGGAAAATCTGCCAGCTTCAAAACCGCGGTACGCAACTGGGTTGATTGCGCCAGGCGCGGTGCGGCCAATCGCATCGCAAACTGACAGACGCGCCCTTCGGCGTCTTCTAACGCTCTGAGCAGTGTGCTGTCGTCCAGCAACGATAGACCATCGAGCGTCGCCAGTGCGCTGACTTTGCACTGTGGAAGTCGGCTCTGTTGGACAATGGCCCGCAAGAACGGCGCGGCTAGCGGATCGCCCCGCTCGACCAAAACCCGCTGCGCCGTATCGCGCTGCCAGCTATTGGGTGAGTTCATGCGTTTGGCCACGTCGGCGGTCGATTCGCTCGACATCCGGGGCGCGGGTTTCGGCGGCCAGGTGAGCTCGCGGCGGCTGACTTTCCAGATCCGTCCGTGGCCCGCACCGCGCCGCCAGTCGACGCCCGTCCCCAAACCTTTGGCCACGAAGGCCGGATGTTCGACCCAGCGGCGATAGAAATCGACGATGTACATGGCGCCGTCCGGACCGGTGGCCATGTAGACCGGATGAAACCAGGAATCTTTCGAGGCCACGAACTCGCGATCGTGCTCGCCCCGGCGCGAGACGAACGTCGGCCCGTCAGCGGTCAAAACGCGGCGATGCACCAGATTCGTCAGAGAATCTCCGACAAACGCGCTGCCGACGTAATCGGGCCCCAAGCCGTCTCCCCGAAAAATTGTCAGCCCGCTGAGCGCGTTGAAATAATCGGTACGCTCGCGATTGAACGTTTGCGGCCGCGGGCTGATCGGATAAACCTGGCCGGCGTCCGTCGGATCGCCAATGTCGAGCACCCCGTAGGCGCTCAAGCGAGGATTGCGATCGAGGAACTCCTGATCGAACAGCGCGTGGCGGATCGGAATCGTATTCCACGAAATAAAACGATTGCCCCAATCGTCGTGGGTCTGACCGAATTGGCTCTGGCCGCTCGTGGCCTCGAACTGGCTCCCATCGGGGCGAAAGCGGAAGTCGCGACCGCGAATGGACACGGCTTTTTCCGCCGGGTCTTGCGGCCGACGCACGTTGCCG
>JAYVCO010000505.1:0-4874 GCA_043749935.1 Planctomycetia bacterium | reverse complement strand
CGGTATGCTGTCAGGGTACCGGTAACATGTTCAACCACCCAGGCACGTGCTGGCGGTCAGGGGTTCAACACGATCAGGAGAGCAGTCATGTCGAAAAAGGCAGCAAATCTTCATAGGCGTCGGTTTTTGAAGACCACGCTTTCGGCTGGTGCCGCGGCGATGGCGCCGCTCATCATTCCCAGCTCCGCCTTGGGCCTGGACGGTGCGGTCGCCCCCAGCGAGCGGATCGTCGTGGGAGGGATCGGCATCGGAAACCGGGGAACCTACGACCTGGGCTGCTTCCTCGAGCAAAAGGACGTCCAATTCGTGGCGGTTTGCGACATCAAGGCGGCTCGCCGCACCGCGGTCAAGAAAATCGTCGATCAAAAATATGGCAATGAGAACTGCGGCATGATTCGCGATTTTCGCGAACTGCTGGACCGCAACGATATCGATGCCGTGCTGATCGCTACGGGTCCAAATTGGCATGCCACGGCCGCGATCAACGCGGCGAAGGCCGGCAAGGACATGTATTGCGAGAAACCCTGCACGAAGAACATTTCGCAAAGCCTGATGCTGGCCGATACGATGCGCCGCACCGGGCGGGTGTTCCAGGCCGGCACGCAGCGGCGGAATTTGCCGCATTTTGCCTTTGCCTGTGAATTGGCTCGTACCGGGAAGCTCGGCAAACTCAAGAGGGTTTATGCCCACCCCATGGGAATGACCGCGATGACCAGCGGCTGGTTGACCCCAGAGACCGAACCGCCGAAGGAAGTGGTTGACTGGGATATGTACCTAGGGCCCGCGGCCTGGCGGCCGTTCAATCAGAAAAACCTCGATGGTTTCAATTTCGAGAAAGGCGGCGGCCTGGTTGGTGGCGGCGTGCTGGAATGGGGCTCGCATTGCGTGGACCTCTGCCAGTGGGCCGTCGGTGCCGATCACACGGCTCCCGTCGTCTACAACCCGCCGAAAGACGGCCAACTGGTCGCACGTTACGAAAACGGCGTGGAGTTGATCTTCCGCGAGACCGGCTGGATTCCGTTGGGCTCGTGCCCGGTGCGGTTCGAAGGAGAGACGGGCTGGGTAGAAGCGGGCGATAGCGGCAAAATCGTGCTGAGCTCGCCGGCCTTGATCGCCGGCAGAACGGTCGCCGAGATCGACGGCTACCCGGCCACGTTCCACGTTCGCGATTTCCTCAACTGCGTGAAATCGCGCAGCCTGCCAAAGGGCAACGCCGACGCGGCCTGCTATGCGCACATTGCTTGCCACGCGGCGAACATCGCGATCTACCTGGGACGGCAACTGACTTACGATCTCAAGAAACACGAATTTGTCGCGGACGAACAAGCCAACCGGTTGCGATCCGAAGCGCTGCGTGAACCGTGGAGGCTATAAGGTTTACTAGGGAAGTGACTTCGCATCTGCACTCCGACAGCAAGAAATATCGCAGCCATCCAGGCATAACCGACCAATCAGGACCGAAACCATGAATACCATTCGACAATTCACAAGCTTCGCCGTTTTCATCGCGGCGTTTGTTGCAATGTCCACCTTGGCCCACGCGGCCGACAATCAAAGCGCGGCCAAGGAAAAAGAGCTGATCGAAAAACTGCGATCGGACTCGCCCGGCGCGGAAAAAGCAATCGCCTGCAAGCAACTGGCCGTCTACGGCTCCGCGGAGGCGGTTCCGGAGTTGGCGAAGCTTTTGACCGACGAGAAGCTAGCCTCGTGGTCTCGGATCGCACTCGAAGCGATTCCGGGTCCGGAAGCGCTCGAAGCATTGCGTAAGGCGCTGGATTCGCTCAAAGGCAGACTTCTGATTGGCACGATCAATTCGATCGGAGTTCGCCGAGACGATGCCGCCGTGGATCCTTTGGCCGCACGGTTGCAAGACCCCGACGGCGACGTCGCTTCAGCCGCAGCGGTCGCCTTGGGGCGCATCGGAAATGCCGCCGCAACCAAAACGCTTCGCGCATCGCTGGCCGGCGCTCCGGTCAAGGTCCGTACGGCGGTCGCCGAGGGCTGTATCCTTTGCGCGGAACGCCTGATGGCTGACGGAAAGATGAACGAAGCGGTCGAAATCTACGATGAAGTGCGCAAGGCGGAGGTTCCCAAGCAAAAGATCATCGAGGCGACTCGTGGTGCGATTCTCGCTCGCAAGACCGATGGAATCCCGCTGTTGATCGAGCAACTCAGGTCGGCCGACAACGGATTTTTCCGACTTGGATTGAGCGCTGGGCGCGAGTTAGCGGGACGTGAAGTGGCCGATGCCCTGGCGTCCGAATTGGCGCGTGCGACACCGGATCGGGCAGCCTTGTTGCTCGTGGCTTTCGCCGACCGTAGCGATTCGGTGGTGACGCCCGCCGTGCTGGGGGTCGCGAAGAGCGGTCCCAAGGAGGTGCGAATCGCGGCAATTGGTGTCGTCGGACGTTTGGGGGACGTTTCCAGCCTGCCCACACTGATCGAGATTGCGATCGAAACAGACTCGGAGTTGTCGCAAACAGCGAAGACGGCGCTGGCCGGCCTGCCTGGTGAAACAATCAACGCGGAAATCGTTGCTCGCCTTGCCAAAGCCGATGGCAAGACGCTCCCGGTTCTGATCGAAATCGTGGGGCAGCGGCGCATCGAAGCGACGCCGGCTTTCGTGAAGGCTGTCGACCATTCCGACGCGGCGACTCGCAGCGCGGCGTTGACCGCACTGGGCGCCACGGTCGGAGCCAAGGACCTTTCGGTGTTAATTTCACAGGTTGTTTCTCCCAAGAACTCGGCCGATGCGCAAGTGGCTCAAAAGGCCCTGCGCGCGGCGTGTGTTCGCATGCCCGACCGCGAAGCGTGCGCCGCGGAACTTACCGCTGCGATGTCGCGTGCTTCGGTCTCGACGAAATCAATCCTTCTGGAAATCCTCGGCGAGATGGGTGGAGCAAAGGCCTTGGCGACGATTGGCGCCGCGGTCAAGGGTAGCGATCCGGACCTCCAAGACACTGGGAGCCGAGTGCTCGGCGAGTGGATGACCGTGGATGCCGCGCCGGTACTGTTGGACCTGGCGAAAACCGCGCCGAGCGACAAGTATCAGGTCCGTGCCATGCGAGGCTATATCCGTCTTGCGCGACAATTCGTCATGCCGGACGAACAACGGGCTGAAATGTGCCAAAGCGCGCTGGACAGCTCGAGTCGCCCCGCCGAACAGCAATTGGTACTGACCGTGCTCGAACGATACCCCAGCCCCGATACGCTCAAGGTAGCCATCAGGGCCAGGCAATTGCCGGCGCTGAAGGAGGATGCCACGCGAGCTACGCTGGCCATCATTCAAAAGTTGGGCGACAAAGCGGGTGACCCGCGAGAACTGCTCGCCAAGATCGGTCTGGATCCGGTCAAAGTGGAAATCGTCAAGGCCGAGTACGGAGCCGGGGCAAAGCAAAAGGACGTGACCGAGGCGCTTCAGCAGCACGTTCGCGACATGCCGCTGATTACCTTGCCTTCGTCTAGCTATAGCGCCAGCTTCGGCGGCGATCCCGTGCCGGGTACCGCCAAACAATTGAAGGTTCAATACCGGATCAACGGCAAGGCCGGCGAGGCTTCGTTCCAGGAAGGCGCGATTGTCATGCTGCCGATGCCGAAGTAATCTTGGGGATCCAGGCGTGCTATGACCCACCGGTTTTGGCCGTATCGACGACCTGGCTCGAATTGGCCGGGGCGATTTGCCCAGCGGTCTGGAGTTGTTCGCTGACTTGCCGGGCTTCGGCGATGTACGATTCGGCCGCGGCGGTCGCCGGCCGGATGATCCGCGAAAACTGAGGCGACGCTTGCTTCTCGAAGACCCTCAGCATCGCCAGCACCTGCATCTGGTTGTGCACCTCGAAGGCCAGATAACGTTGGTCGTACTCGTCCGGCGACACTGCACTCAGTTCCGCGCGCAATAATTGAAGATACTCGCCGGCAATTTCCAGACGCACCCGCAGGATCGCTTGCGTGGTGACGTTCTGCATGATGTCGCCAATCCCACCCTTTCGGCCCGGCTTGGGCGAACCGTGGTTGCCACCCGTGGACGTGGGCGAATCGCCGTTGGTTTCCGGCACTTGCGTTTTTCGAGACGCTCGGGCCAGCATTCTTCCGGTTTGACCGCCGGTAAGCTCCTCCAAGGTGCTCAACAACTGGCGGTAAAGCCGCAGTTTCTTCGCGGTGAACTGCTTCAGGTTATCGTGGCGGATTCCAGGCAAGGCGAGCTCCGTCAGCTCGATTTGGATCTGCATTTCGACTGCCAGACTCGTGGCCAGTTTCTCGTCGACGATGTTGAGGCTGACCGCGTCGAGATCGCTTGGCGTGGCGAGCCGCTGGACGGTTACAGCCGTTGGCAGCTCGACCGGTTCTTCGGCGGCTGCTCGTTGAATCGCCGTGCCGGCGATCAGCCACGGCGCCAGCACAATGGCTGAGACATCGATGACTCTCATCCTCTGTTCCTGATACAGACGGAGCCAGCGGCAGTCAATCCCGCGGGTCATAGCGGCCTGGAAAGAGCTGGCGCTCCAATAACCTTAGACGCCGAAGCTGTCACTTGCGTGACTCATTTTTTAGCGGTCGAGCCGGATTTTCTTGAAGAACTGAACGGACGGTGTGAACGCCCGTCGAAGTGCGAGGTGCCAATGGCGGAAACGCCAGTGCATAAAGGGGGGCGCGCACCGCCGCATTCGAATCGCGATAGCGAAAAGAGAAATTTGGCGCCACTGCCCCTTTGGGAGGCCAGGCCGTTCTGGATTGACTCCGAACCACACAACTCCGGACAACGCTTTTTTTGCCTAGCCTATCCGGGCAGGGCAATGGTGCCGGGGTTAGCTTTGAACTGCCGCGGGGGGAAATTCCGGATTCCACTAACCCTGGTCCGGTCCAATGCCGCGGTC
>JAYVCO010000504.1:0-14958 GCA_043749935.1 Planctomycetia bacterium | reverse complement strand
GTCCAGTTTTCCCCAGACCCTTTGGATTGCTGTCGATGGTTGCCGGTCAGATCCTACTTCAGAAAGGCCTGCTCGACGAGCGCCAATTGCAATTGGCCCGTGAGGCCCTGGCCAGCGGTGGCCGGGTCGATCGCTCGGCGATCGAGATGGGCTTTGTCAGCGAGGAGGATGCCCTGGCAGCCGTCGGCGAAGCTCTCGGGTTGGAAATGATCGACCTGGCCCACACGGAAGTCGACTTGAGCCTGTTCAAGGACTTTCCCATCAAGTTGATTCATCAGTATCAGATCTTTCCCATTCGCTGGGACGATGACTCGCTGGTCGTCGCCACGGGCAACCCCTTCGATTTGAACGCGCTCGATGCCATCAGTGCCGCGACGAGCCGCAGCATCGTCCCCATGTTGGCGTCGCCAAATGAATTGGCCAAACTGATCAAGCTCCATCTGGGAGTGGGTGCCGAAACGGTCGACGGGCTGATGGCGCAGCGCGAAGATGCCGGCGGCGTCGAAGTGCTCGAGGAACTCGAATGGGACCGTTCCGAAGCCTCGGAGATGGCGCAAGAGGCTTCGGTCGTTCGGCTGGTGAACGAGATTCTCAGCGAGGCCGTCGAAGCCCGTGCGAGCGATATTCACATCGAGGCGCAAGCCTCGGGCATCAAGATTCGCTATCGCGTCGACGGCGTGTTGCAGTTGCAACCGATGCCGCCGGAGATCAATCGCTTTCAAGCCGCGATCATCAGCCGCTTGAAAATCATGGCCCGCTTGAACATCGCTGAGAAGCGCGTTCCTCAGGACGGCCGCATCAAGCTCAAAGTTTCGGGTCGCGAAATCGATATTCGACTTTCCATCATTCCCATGTTGCACGGCGAAGGCATTGTCATGCGCATCCTCGACAAGGATCGCATGCAGTTCTCGCTGCGCGGCATCGGTATGGACGAGGACATTTACGAGCAGTTCAGCCAACTCATCAAGCAGCCCCACGGCATCATCCTGGTCACGGGCCCGACCGGCTCGGGAAAAACGACCAGCTTGTATAGCGCGCTAAACGAGATCAAGAACGAAGAAATCAAGATCATCACCACCGAAGACCCGGTTGAGTATCAACTCGAGGGTATCAACCAGATCCAGGTGCACGCGAAAGTTGGCCTGACCTTTGCCGCCAGCTTGCGAAGTATTTTGCGGCACGACCCCGACGTGGTGCTGGTTGGTGAAATCCGCGATCTGGAAACGGCCGAAAATGCCATCCAGGCTTCGCTGACGGGCCATCTGGTGTTCAGCACGTTGCACACCAACGACGCTGCCAGCGCGTTCATGCGGTTGGTCGACATGGGAGTCGAGCCGTTTTTGGTGTCGAGCACCGTGCAGGGCGTCATGGCCCAACGCCTGGTGCGCACCCTGTGCCGCGAGTGCCGCGAAGCTTATGTGCCAGGCCCTGCCGAAATGCCCGCCGATTTTCCGATGCAAGAAATCCTGGATCGCGAGGACACGCTATACCGCCCTGTCGGATGTCGAAAGTGTCGCGGCAAGGGATATAGCGGACGTGTCGGGCTTTACGAACTGCTGGTGACGAACGACGAGATGCGACAATTGGCGGGCGAACGCATCGCCTCGCACAAGATCAAGCACGCCGCCATGGCCTCGGGCATGCGGACCCTGCGCCAGGATGGTTGGAGAAAAGTCGCTCGGGGCGAAACCACGATCGACGAAGTAATGCGCGTGACCGGCGCCGATTGATTTGCTACTGCTAGCCTGCCGACGAACCTGCCAGACCTAAAAACCTCACACCTAAGTAACCTTCCACGAGTTATTGAAAAACCGCGCGATGCCTGAATTTGCCTACAAAGCTCGAAACCATGCCGGCAGTGATGTGATTGGCATCATCACCGCCGCCACGAAGCGCGAGGCGCTCTGCGCGTTGGGCGATCGGAGCCTGTTTCCGATCAGCGTGGCGAGCGCCGCGCCGACGAGAATCTCGTGGCAACGCAAGCGCCGCATCAAAACGCAACTGTTGGCCACCACGTTGACGCAAATGGCCGACCTGTTGCAAAGCGGTGTCCCCCTGCTGCGATCGTTGGACGTGCTGGCCGACCAAGCAATTCATCCAACGCTGACCGAAGTGCTCACCGATGTGCGCAATCAAGTGGCCGACGGCACGCCCTTGGACGAAGCCATGGCGCGGCACCCCGACGCCTTTAGCGAATTGACGATCAGCATGGTCCGCGCGGGCAGCGAAGGCGCTTTCCTGGAAGATGCCCTGAAACGGACGGCCGATTTTCTGGAGAAGCAAGAAGAACTTCGCGGCCGTATTGTCGGAGCCATGACGTATCCAGCCATCTTGGCCAGCGCCGGTTTTCTGATCACGGTCGTATTGATCGTGTTCTTCGTGCCCAAGTTTGCCCCATTGTTCGCGCGGCTCGAAGAGCAGGGCGGTTTGCCGATTGCCACCGTTTGGTTATTGGCCATGAGCAATATCCTGGGTAAATATGGCGTGTTCGTGGCCGCAGCGGTTGCGGCCGTGGTCTATTGGGTGCGGCGGCGTCTGCAATCTCCCGAAGGCCGATTGTTTGCGGACCGAGCGAAACTGAAAATCCCGATCGCTGGCAAGATATTTCTGGGCTACGCGGTCTCTCGCTTTTGCCGCGTGCTCGGAACGCTGCTCACCAACGGCGTGCCGTTGTTGAAGTCGCTCGAAATCAGTAGCGATTCGGCGGGCAATCGCGTCTTGTCGCAAGCCATCCGTAATTCGGCGGACACCGTTTCGTCGGGTGAAACGTTGGCCAAACCTTTGGCGGAGTGCGGGCTGTTTCCGCGTTCCGTCATGGCCATGATCAGCGTTGCCGAAGAATCGAACAACCTGGAAAACGTGTTGGTCAATATTGCCGACGGTATCGATCGACAGACGAGCCGGCAACTCGACCTGATGGTCCGGCTGTTGGAGCCGTTGACGCTGCTGATCATGGCCAGCGCCATTTTGTTCGTGCTGATCGCGCTGCTATTGCCGGTCTTCCAGATGAGCTCCACCATAACCTGATGCAAAGTGAACGGCCGTTCGATCGGCCAGGCTTACGAATCTGTTCTCATAACATTAACCGAGGCGATTTTCGACAGGAGTGAGTTTCGATGCGACTTCAACAAATTAACCGTGCCCGCCGGCAAGCCTTTACGCTGATGGAGGTCTTGTTGGTGCTGGTGATTCTAGTGGTCTTGATGGGATTTGCCGTGCCAGCACTGCTGGGCAGCAAGAAGAAAGCCGATTTGGACGCTGCCAAAACGCAAATTGGCCTGTTCCGGCCGGCTTTGGAAAAATATGCCCTCGATATCGGCACGTTCCCCACCACGGAACAAGGGCTCGAAGCGCTCGAGACCAAGCCCGAAGATCTCGAGGAAGAGAAACAATCGGAGTGGTCCGGACCGTATGTTTCTGCTATTTCCAAAGACCCGTGGGGCCATAAGTATTCCTACGAGTTTCCGCCGACGCATGGCACCGGCGATTTCCCGGACGTTTGGTCGTCCGGACCCGACGGCAAGGAAGGCAGCGAAGACGATATTGTCAGTTGGACCAAAAAAGACGACCGGAAGTAGACAGGATTTACAACGTGATGAACACACCCGATCGAACATCCCGACGCGGATTTACTCTTTCTGAGATGCTTGTCGTGCTGGGCCTGCTCGTGGCAGTCACCGCCGCGACACAGCCCTTGCTGCGCGGCGCGCTGTGCGACAGCCGACTGCGATCGGCCGCCAAGTTGGTTCGCGTGGAACTGGCCAAGGCGCGCCTGAAGGCCATGCAGTCGGGAGTTGCGCAACAGTTTCGGCACGAATTGGGCAAGAACCGCTTTGAGATTGCCGCGAATGTACCCGACGACGATCGCGGTCTGGCCGGCGCAGACGCCGGACGCGACCGGCATCGGACTGAGGCTGCCACCAAGGGCAGCCAACGGGAGCCGGATGACGAAGTGTTGGAGCTGAGCTTGCCCGAAGGCGTTTCGTTCGAAGAGCCCGCTGATGAAATCGGCTCGGCAGTTGCCGCCACGGAGGATGGTTGGTCCAATCCGATCACGTTCTATCCCAACGGGCGAACTGAAAGCGCACACTTTCGCCTGAAGGGCGCGGGCAATTCGTATGTTGAAGTTTCTCTGCGCGGCCTGACCGGCGTGGCCACGGCTGGGAAGTTGCGGCACGAAGAGGAATTGCGATGACCCTCAGGCGCCGGCACGGATTTTCGCTTTTGGAAGTCCTGCTCGCCACGAGTATCTTGATTGGCTCGGCGATCGTGCTGATGGAACTGGTTTCGATTGGCAGCCGCCACGCCAGCTCGGCCCGCGATCTGGTCAAATCGCAATTGATCTGCCAGACCAAGCTCAACGAAGTTCTCGCGCGCGTGGTGCCTGTCGAGACGGTTCGCCCGACGCCGGTCGAGGATGAGCCGGAGTGGGTCTATTGGATCGACGTGCAGCCGCTCAAGCAGCCGGGTCTGGTTGCCCTGGAAGTCAGTGCGGCCCATGAGCCGCGGCCGAGCAAGCAGTCGGCCCGCTTCACGCTGATCCGCTGGGTTCGCGATCCGCAGGCGAACAAGGCCCTAGAGAACCAAACCCCGCAGACCGATCCGAATGCTGCGCCCGCGGATGCCACGAGCGGAGCTCAACCATGAAAACTCGTGCAGGCCGAAACATAATGCCGCCCGGCTTTACGCTGATCGAAGTCCTGCTGACGATGGTTCTGGCCGCGGCGTTACTGTCCGCCTTGTGGACTCTATTAAGCATGCACGTCAAGCTCTTTGACGCCGGGCAGACGAAAACCGAGCAATCGCAACTGGCGCGAACGCTGATGAAGCAAATCTCCGATGATCTGCACAGTGTCGTGCAGGCTCCGCCGCCCGTGCCGCCCGTTGCGGCTCCGGCCGGACAGACCATGATAGCGGCCACGCAGGCCAGTAGTAGCACGAGCACATCGAGCACGGCCAGCAATACTCCGCCAAGTAGTTCCACGAGCGCACCAAGTCCCCAGCCGTCGTCCGCGGGCGCTTCGGCGAATCTAGCTTCCACGGTGCAAGCAGCTCAGCCCGTCGCTTCTCGGCCGGCCACCAGCCAACCCAACTCGTCGGCCCCTCCTGCCACATCACCCTCTAACAGCTCGACGCCCAACTCGTCATCGTCAGCGCAATCGAATTCCAATGCCGCGAGCTCGGCACCGAATTCGAGTGCCATGCGAGGCGGCCAAAAACCAGTGACCGTGACCTCATCCTTGCGGCCGGCGGGCCTCATCGGCACTGAAAATTCCTTACAGATCGACGTGCTGCAATCGACCATCACTCGGGGTGAAATCGAGCCCGATACGCGACGGCTGGGGGCCGATGTCCGGTCTCGCGCCGACGATTTGCGAACGGTCATTTACGCCTTCGAAGAATTGCGAGATCCGAAACATCCCCTCGACGAGCCGCGCACGGCGCTTGTGCGGCGCGAAGTTGACTGGGAACAAGCTCACGCGGTCGCTTCGGGCGCGGGCCATGAGCGAAGCCTCGCTTCGCGCGGGGCCGGTACGCTTGGAATTGCGAATACTCTGATAACGCTCGAGCCGCGCCCCGATGGCGTCCCAGATAATTCCTCAGAGACCGCCCCTGAGGTCGTTCAGTTTGGTATGCGATATTTCGACGGATCGCAATGGAGCAGTGAGTGGGATAGTGTGGCTCGAAAGGGTCTGCCCGTGGCCGTCGAAGTGGCGATGCAGTTACGTGCATTCGATGAACCGGAGCCGAATCACCATCTTGCGAACGAAGCGTCCAATGAAGACCCGAAACTGACTCAACCGAAAATGCCGATCTATCGCCTCGTCATCCATTTGCCGTCGGGCGCGCGGCAACCGAACAGCGGTCGCGATCGGTCGGGACCTTCTGGTTTACGTGGCGCCAAACCGCCGCTGGGGGCCGACTCTCGTGGATCGCGCCGATAGTCACTACTCACACGTGCTTGACCACGAGACACGACGCCCACCGCGAGCCGCCATCGTGTTGGTGCTGGTGCTGATCGTCGTGGCGATGGTCGCGCTAGCGGGCTTTAGTTTTTCGGAATTGATGCTCACGGAGAACAAAGCAACCCACTTGCACGGCGACTCGGTGCGCCTGGAGCAGGCAATCGCCTCCGGCGTCGAGTTCTTGCAATTGTATTGCGAGCAACCACCGCAAACGCGAGCCGCGGCGGGCGGGTCGTTCGACAATCCAAATCTGTTTCGCGCCATTCCCCTGTCACCGGACGAGCGCTCTGCGAAGCAAGCCACGCATCAGCTTTGTTTCAGCGTGGTTTCACCTTTGGTGGAAGACGCCCAAACCACGCGTGTCCGGTTCGGGGTGGAAGATGAGTCGGGGCGGCTCCACCTGGCCGACGTGCTGCGCTGGGACCAGCAGCAGCCAGGCAATGGTCGAAAGGCGCTAATGAAACTGCCCGGCATGACCGAGCCTGTTGCCGATGCGATCTTGGATTGGATCGATCCCGATTCAACGCCACGCGGCACGGGGGCGGAGAACGAATACTACGCGGGCTTGGAGCAGCCCTATGCCCCGCGAAATGCTTTGCCGGAGTCGATTGAGGAACTGCTGCTGGTCAAAGGAGTTACGCGAGAAGTGTTATTTGGCGCCGACGCCAATTACAATCATCAGATAGAGCCATACGAACTAAACGGCCCCCAAAACAGCGCACCCCGCGCATCGCGGTCGACCGCGATCGCCCCTTGGGCTTCACTCCTGACTCTCTACAGCGGCTGGCGCAACTTGAATTCCGAAGGCGGCCCGCGCATCGACCTCAACGCCATGGATCTGATGAAACTACATCAACAACTGTCCCTCGCGCTCGACGCCAGATGGGCAAGCTTTATCGTGGCGCTTCGCCGCTACGGACTCTATGCGGGCAACGACCCGGGCACTCCGGACTCGCCCCCGGTCGACAACTCCGTGCCGCCAAGATTTGTGTTCGGCTCGGCTCTGGACCTCATCGGCGTTCGAGTGGCCATTCCCGGCGCCACCTCGACGCAGCCGCCCAAGGTTATCGCCAGCCCGATGTCCAATGATTCACAAGGCATGGGCCAGGAATTGTCACGCTTGCTCGACAAGACCACGACGATTAACTTGCCGGTCATCCGCGGCGGCGTCAGCCTCAACCACGCGCCTGTGGCCGTGCTGAGCGCAGTACCGGGCATCGATGACGCTTTGGCTGGGCGCATCGTCGCAGCGCGCGAGGGCCTAAGTTCTCAAAACAGCCTTGCCCGACGTTTTCCGACCTGGCTTTTGAGCGAAGGGGTCGCCGATCTTTCGCAAATGAAAACTCTGATGCCGAACGTCTGTGCCGAGGGGGACGTGGTGCGAGCAGAAGTCATTGGCCACATCACTCCCACCGGGCAATCGGCTAGGGTCGAGGTGATTATCGACGCCACGACCATTCCCGCACGGCAAGTCGCCTGGAAGGACTTGCGATTATTTGGACAGGCGTATCCCCAGGAGTGGTTCAGCGACGGAGCCAGTGCCAACGATTTTGATGTGCGCGATCGGGGCCGGAAACGAACGGGCTCAAGTGCGCCGGCATCAAGCCGCTAGTCGGAAGCTTCAAATCCAAAAACAATGATCTAAGTTTGAAATCTATTTCTGTATGGCACGAATTCTGGCACTCGATTGGGATAATCAAGAGGCACGCTATGTCGTGGCCCATACGCGCGGCGTGCAATTGGTGATCGAGGCGACCGGAACGGTTAGCGTGCCTGCGACGGGTGACAGCGTCAATTCGCGGCGTCAATTTGGTTCGGCGCTGCAGACCGAGTTTGCCGCGAAAAAGATCGGCCGCACGAGGACGCTGGTGGCGATTGATCGCAGCCAGGTCGAATTGCTCAATCTGACGCTGCCCCCCGCTTCCGACGCCGAGCTGCCCGAACTCGTGCGTAATCAGGCCACGCGCGAATCGAACGTGATCACCGACGATACCAGGCTCGATTTCGTTCCCTTGACCGACAGCGCGACCGAACCGCGCCGAGTGGCTGCCGTTGTCCTATCGCGCGATCGCCTGGAACAGATCCAAACGATTTGCGGTGAAGCTGGTGTGGCACCGGACGCGATTCTGCTGCGACCCTATGCCGCCGCCGCGCTGTTTGCAATCGCTTCGCCCGAGCATGCTCAAGCCTCCTTGCTCATCAACGTGTTTGCCGACGAAATCGATTTGAGCGTGGTGCTCAATGACAAAGTCGTGCTTTGGCGTACCCTGCGGCAAACGAATGTCTCACACGACCCGGTGGCGGCAAAGAAGCTGATCGCCGAGATCAATCGCACGATGGTCGTGGCCGCTCACCAATTGGGCGGGCAGAATATCGCGGCGGCCTTTTTGTTTGGCCGGATCGACGAGCACCCCGCGCTGTTGGAACAATTGCGGTCCGACTTTTCCGTCAACGTCACGCTGATCGACCCGTTTGCCGACGTTGCCGAGACGACCGCCGAGACGCCCGAGAACGCGGGGCGGTTCAGTTCCTTGCTGGGCATGTTGAGCGTCGAGGCCCACCGCGGCAGCCATGCCATTGACTTTCTCCATCCTCGCAAGACGCCGGACCCACCAGACCGGCGCCGAGCCACGATTCTGGCCGGGTCGACTGCGGCGCTCATGTTGTTGCTCGTGGGCTATCACGTCTGGAGCACTCTGGCGGAAGTCGACGCGGAGAACGCAACGCTGGCGCAAGAATTGGATGGTTTGGACGACAAATTCAAACAAGAAGGCAAGCGGCAGAAGGTTGTCGAGGCTGTTCGCGACTGGGGCGAAAGCGACGTGAACTGGCTCGATGAACTGCGAGATCTGTCGCTCAGGTTCCCCAGCGGTCGCGACGTCGTGCTGTTGCGAATGGGCATGAGCCACGCGCGCAATGTTGGCGGCAATATTGACATGGTGGGCGTCGTGCGCGATCCCGTGATCGTCAGCCGCATCGAAAACAGTTTGCGTGACAAATATCACCAAATCAGCAGCCGGCACGTGCAGGAGCGAGACCAGGACAAAAGCTACGCGTGGCACTTCGAAGCCCAGCTCATCGTCGCACCGCGCGAAAGCAAATACTACGTCAGCCACTTGCCAGACCGCCCAGATGTTGATGCTGCCGACGCCCAGAAGTCTCCAAGCAAGTCAAAATCCGCGCAACAACCTAAGTCAACTGAGCGGTGACCCTGTGAAAAAGCGTGAAGTCATCCTCGCCGCGGGTCTGGGCGCCATCGCCGCCGTCTATGGCGTGCATTGGATCTATCAGACCGTCTACGAAGCACCCCTTCAGGAGCGGCGCGATGAGACGGTCCGCCTGCACGAAGACATCAACAAGCGCGAGTTGGACTTGCGTCGAATTGCTAAAGCCGGCAAAGACATGAAACGCTGGAAGGCCCAGTCGCTGCCTTCCGATACCGAGGTTGCCCGCAGCTTGTACCAAGCCTGGCTGGTCGAATTGGTCGGCTCCGTCGGGCTGGACAATCCCAACGTCGATTCCAGCGAGCCAGTGGCTCGCAAAGGCCTTTACAATTCCCTCAGCTTTTCTGTGCGTGGGCGAGGCACCCTCAAACAACTGACGAGATTCCTCTTCGACTTCTACCGGGCCGACCATCTGCACCAGATCCAGTCGCTGAGCCTGACACCCGTGCCCCGCATGGAGGAGCTCGAAATCGCGATTTCGATTGAGGCCTTGTCGCTGGTCGATGCGGATCGCAAAGATCAACTTAGTTCCCGAGTTTCCGATCGCCTGGCATCGACCAGCCTTGCGGAATATAAGCCCATCTTCGAGCGAGACCTGTTTGGCGTCGGCAGAAGCGGCGCGGACGAAGCCGACCTTGCTTATCTGACGGCAATCATCGAGGTCGATGGCCAGGCCGAAGCCTGGTTCACGCTGCGCGCTTCGGGACAGCTTCTGAAGCTACGTCAGCAACAGGGCTTTGAAATCGGTCCCTTTCACGGCACGGTCGCCGAGATTCACGGGTCGGACGTCATCCTGGCGTGCGATGATGAGCGGTGGCTGCTCACGGTTGGCGAGAACCTGATGCAAGCTAGCACCTTGCCGCCAGAGTTCTAAAAATGGGCCGCCCGGTGGCACTCTCGTGTTCGCAAGTTCTCCCGCCGCACCGTAGACTCTCTAGCCTACGCCACCTGTTTGAGCTGGAACGCATACGCGAGTTTTGATCTTGGCGATTCTGGCCACTGACGGGTACTCTCCCGCCACATTTCTCAGCCCCGCGTCGGGCGGTTCTCGATTTCTCGACAAGTCCAAAGTTCTATTCAATGCAATATCTCTTGCAATTGCGCCTTGCGCGGTGGGCCAAAGTTCGGCAAGCAGGGGTCTGCGCGCTGTTATTGGTTTGGACGTGCTGTGGATTTGCACTCGCCGAGCAAGCAGGGTCCAGCGACTACCAGCGTTATCCGCTGCGCCACAAAACCGCTCCGGAGGTTAGCCGGATGCTGGCAGAGTTATTGGGCAACGAAGTCGAATTGGCAACCGACACGTTCACCAATGAGTTACTGGTGCGCGGTGGCGACAAGTCACAACGAATTGCTCAGCGCTTGATCGACGCCGTCGACCAGCCCAAATCGAAAAATACGCCGGCTCGCCAGACAATTCTCAAGATGTATTCCTGCCCACGGAATCAACTCGCGGCAAAACTAGCTAGTTTGCAAGCACGGTATGCCAGAGACGGCAGCGCGCGAATCACGGCCGACGCTGAATCGGGACAGTTGATCGTGTTAGCCTCCGCTGAAGTCCAAGCAGACCTCCAGAAAGAAATGGCTTCCGGAGCCGCGGGGTCAGCGCCGATCTTGGCGACCGAACAGAACGAACGTTTCGTTGCATTGCCTCTGTGGCGCCCAAACCAGATCGCCCCCGGGCTTATCAAGCTGTTGGGACCACACGCGATCCAACAGCCACAATCGCGGCCAGGCGGGGTCGATCTAGTCGTGAACGATGACGCTGGCTCGCGCGTGACTCTGCGCGTCGACGAAACGCGCAATGGCGTGGCAATCGTCGGACCAGATCCATTGGCCTCGGAGGTTGTGCGCCTGATCCAAGCGAACGACGGGTCGCCGCAGAAGTCGCCCGGTATCGTCCGTACCGTGTCTTTGCGTAAGGCCGAGTTGGCCAAGGTGCACGAAGCGGTCGACACGTACCGTCGGGGAAATCCGGCTCGTCCGCTGGCTGGCCAGCTTCGCGGAACCTCGAACAACGATCGCGGAACGAACCGGATTCAATTGGCCCAGGTTCCGGCAGGCGGAGAAGCTCCGCCCGCAACAGTTCCGCCGACCGGAAACGCGGACGTCCAGACGACTAAGGAGCGCCTCCGTGAATTGGGCCTCGATCTGGATATTGAAACGCTTCCCGATTTGGATGCAATCATTTTGCGGGGGAGCAATCGCGACGTGAACGAGGTCTTGAGAATCATCGAGGATATCGAGCGGCTGAGTGCCGAGACCGTCCCATCGATCGAGGTCTACCCGCTGAAACATGTCGGCAGCGACGCCCTGGCACCGATGCTCAACTTGATCCAGAAAGACTTGCTCGCCGGTCGCCCGGGGCGCGTGACGATTACGTCGCTCAGCACGCCGAATGCGCTGCTCTTGATCGGCTGGGGCGATGCCATCAATTCCGTGAAAGAACTGATCGACAAGCTCGACCAGCCTGTGGATCCCAACACGCAAGTCCGCGTGTTCCGGCTGAAGTACGCCGTGGCTGCCGCAACCAGCACGACCGTGCAGGAGTTTTTCGGTAAACGCACCGGTCTGGGCCCAAAAATCATCGTGACGCCCGACGCTCGCTCCAACGCGCTCATCGTGCAGGCCTCACCGCGCGACATGGGCGAAGTCGAGTTGCTGATCACACGCCTCGATACGGCGCGCGGCGAAGCCGTGAGCCAGGTACGAGTATTCAAGCTCAAGAACTCGCTGGCACCAAATCTGGCAACCACTTTGCAAGCGGCCATTGACACCCAACGTTCGGGCCAGGGTGCCGCCGCGGGCGGAAAATCGCACGCGCTCGAGTTGCTCACCGTCGATCCGTTGGGCGAGAAAATCATCCAATCGGGGATCCTCGGTGACGTAAAGATTACGGCCGACCCGCGGGCCAATACGCTTTTGGTCACGGCGCCTGCCGAAAGCATGGAGCTAGTTGCGGCGTTGA
Source organism: Planctomycetia bacterium (assembly GCA_043749935.1). GTDB lineage: Bacteria > Planctomycetota > Planctomycetia > Pirellulales > PALSA-1355 > PALSA-1355. The sequence continues at coordinate 2,803 of JAYVCO010000504.1, read as the reverse complement.
TTCAGCAAATGGATGACTCGCCGGTTTCCGTGGCGCAGATCAAGGTCTTCCACATCGTCAATAGCGACGCACCCAGCCTGGTGCAAATGCTCCGCGCGCTGCTGCCCAGCCAGTCGGCGACGACGCAGGGAGCCTCGCTACCCAAAGCCGAAGGCGAAGAGTCGTTCGCCCCATTGCGTTATTCAGTGGAGCCGCGCACGAACAGCATCATTGCCACCGGATCGGCCGGCGATCTGGCGATCATCGAGGCGCTATTGTTAAGGTTGGACGAAAGGGATGTGGCACAACGGAAGAATGCCGTGTACCGACTCAAGAACGAGCCCGCACTGGACGTCGCCGAAGCGATCAACTTGTTCCTCCGCAGCGAACGACAACTGCAACAGGCGGCTCCGGGCGCGATCAGCCCGTTTCAGCAGATCGAAAGCGAAGTGGTCGTGGTGCCTGAGCCAGTGGGCAATTCGCTGATTATCAGCGCCACCCCCAGATTCTTCGATGAAATCAAAAAGCTGGTCGAGAAGCTCGATGCCCAGCCGCCGCAAGTATTGATTCAGGTCTTGATTGCCGAAGTGTCGCTCGACGACAACACGCAGTTCGGAATCGAGCTTGGGCTACAGGATTCCGTGCTCTTCGACCGCAGTCTGCTGGGAACGCCGATCTTCCAGAATACTACCACGACATTCGGCAATCCGCCGACTACGACTCAAACTCAAACGATCCTGTCGGCAACCAACCAGCCCGGCTTCGATTTCAATAATCCCTTGAACCCTGCCTTGGGCAATAGCGGAAGCGCCAAGAGTCTGGCAACCGCCGCGCAAACCGGCGGCCAGGCGCTATCGAATTTCGCAGTCGGCCGCACGAGCGATTTGGGATTTGGAGGTCTTGTGTTGTCAGCCAGCAGCAAGGGAATCTCCGCGTTGCTTCGCGCACTTCAGCAGAATCAACGACTCGACGTACTCAGTCGTCCGCAGGTCATGACCATGGACAATCAGCCCGCGTATATCCAGGTCGGCCAAAAGGTTCCGCGAGTTGTGACCGCGTCGTTTACGACCTTCGGGCAGACGACCGGTACGGAATTGTATGACGTGGGACTGATTCTGGGCGTCACGCCCCGCATCAGCCCCGACGGCATGGTCGTGATGGATGTGGACGCTATCAAATCGGACCTGGGCGCCGAGCTCGACGGCATTCCGATTGCTGTATCCGCGACTGGGCAGGTGATTCGGTCACCGAAGATCAACATTACGGAAGCCCATACTACGGTCAGTTCCGCCAACGGTGAGACGATAATCTTGGGCGGATTGATTACCAAGAGCGAGCAAAGAATCGATCGTCGGGTGCCATACCTGGCGGACGTGCCGGTTCTGGGCACGTTGTTTCGCTATGACCGGTTCATCGGAAAACGAACCGAACTACTGATCATTCTGACGCCGCAAGTGGTGCGCAGCCCGGAAGATTCACAACGATTGAAACAGGCGGAAGCCGCGCGCATGCATTGGTGCGCCGCCGACGTTCATGCGATCCACGGTGACTCCGAGTTTTGTAATCGAGCTGACTGCGCGACGTGCAATTCCACCACGCCGGTTATCTATCCCGATTTGAATCCGCGCGGAATCCAGCCGACGCCGATGTCGGAAGACGCGCTGCCCATCATTCCCAACGGTGAGCCGGTGGAACTTCACGGACAGGATGCCTCGATCAAGCGCATGCCTCGGCAATCGACGCCGCCGGCGACCTCCCAGAATCCGATTGCTTCCGAGGCCTGGCCGCCGATACCCAACGGAGTGCAAACCACCGTTTCTTACACCCCTCCACCTTCGTTCCCAGCGGCCAGTTCCATTGCCCGGTCGCCGCAGCCATTGGCCTCGCCGCCTGCCGCTCGCAAAGGCAAGCCGCCCTTGGCCAAAAAAACTGAAAACCCGCCGAAGTTTGATCAATCGCGGGCCGTTGCTTATCCGGACAACCAAACGTCATTTTCAAATCCTTAAGCAGATCTGATACCAAGTGGGCGGCAAGGATGCCGCCGCGATCAGGGACAGAGCGACTCAAACACGGATGTTCATGCGATTGGGCAAATCACGATCTTCGTTAGGCCTGTTATTCGTCGGGCTGTTGGTCGGTTGCGCCCAATTGTCGGTGCCAAAGACGATCACCTGGCCAGGGCAAAGCAGCAACAAGCCCCAAGTGCCCTTACGCACGACGGCGTTTTGGACAGACAGCGTACTAAATCAATCTGGAATGCCCGGCATCTCTGGCTTTGGCGCCCGTGTCTTGTTCTACGGCAAGGACGAAGAAACGCCGATCATGGTCGACGGATCGCTGACGGTGTATGGCTACGATGACACAAGCGGCGAAGAGCAATCGACGCCGACGCGAAAATTCGTATTCCCGGCGGAATACTTGGAAAAGCATTACAGCAAATCGGATCTGGGCCATTCGTATAGCATTTGGATACCTTGGCAGGACGCCAACGGTCCGCAACGCCAGATCAGTTTGATCATACGCTTCGAGGCTCGCAAAGGCGGCGCCATCGTGATCTCGGAAATGTCCCGTCACACGCTGCCTGGTTTCGCCTCAGATGCGGAGCAACAGAGTTCCTCAAACAACGGTCGGCCACCGGCTCGCATTCAGAGCACGGTGCGGCAGGCCGCTTATGAGACCGCTGTCGAAGAACCGGTCGTCGACGATTCGGCACCAAAAGAGCGGATGACTACGACGACGATCACGCTGCCACCACAACTAGGCCGGCCCGGCTTGGATGACCCCGCAGCCGCACACGAAGACGTCTTGGCGGCTGCCGCTGCCG
>JAYVCO010000503.1:0-20704 GCA_043749935.1 Planctomycetia bacterium | reverse complement strand
GTCCTCATCGAAAACCACGTTTTCCAGCACCGCCCCAAACCGCAATGCGTGGAAGATTTCGGGCTCGGTATCGGAAGCCAGGTCGAGCACCTTCGCGTAGCAGCCCCCTTCGATATTGAAGATTCCACGGTCGGTCCAACAATGCTCATCGTCGCCAATGAGCATGCGTCGCGGATCGGCCGAAAGCGTGGTCTTGCCGGTGCCGGACAGGCCGAACAGCACCGACGAACGGCCAGACTTTTTGTCGGCCGTGGCAGAGCAGTGCATCGAGAGAGCGCCGCGACTGGGGGCCAGGTAGTTCATGAACGTGAACACCCCCTTTTTCATTTCGCCGGCGTACTCGGTGCCAAGAATCACGATCTCGCCTGAATTTAGAGACAGATCGACGCTGGTCTTGGAGGTCATGCCCGCCGTCTGGCGATTGGCCGGAAACTCGCCCGCATTGAAAATCACGATTTCCGGCGTGCCGAAATCTGCCAGCTCCTCGGGCGTGGGGCGAATAAGCAGGTTGTGCATGAACAGCGCATGATAGGGCCGGGCACAGACGATGCGAACTTTCGTCCGAAATGCCGAGTCCCAACCGGCAAACGCATCGACGCAGTACAACGTGCTGCGCGTATTGAGATAGTCCTTGGCCCGCTCCAGATTGATCCCAAACGTCTGCTCATCGATCGGAATATTGATGGGGCCCCACCACACGTTCTTTTCCGAATCGGGATGGCGCACGATCCGCTTGTCCTTGGGCGATCGGCCGGTCTTTTCGCCCGAGTAGGCAATCAGCGCGCCAGAATCGGCGATGGCCGACTTGGGGTCCTCGCGAATAGCCTCCGCATAGAGCTTCGCCGGCGCGAGATTTCGCAGCACTTTCTCGACCGTAATGCCTTGCGATTTCAAACTGAAATCCGTCAACGTCGGACCCTCTCACTCTGGCGATAAGACACGTGCATGTCGAAAAATGAAACTCTCGCTGCCTCAATTCTCCGCAGGCTGCACGATAGACCGTATAAACTTTGGCGAAAAACGGCAAGCCGCGCTACTGTAAATTCTACAGCGGGAGCGCCCACGGCCTATGCACGTTTTATGCCACGCCCGCGAATTGGCCGCTTCCAGCCAGCGATCGGCGGCAACGGACTATCGAAACTCGAGCGGTCGCACCCGCGCATGCCAAGCGTTTTCGCGTTCGCTCAGCAAATCCTTCTTTGGCGCCGCTCTCCCTAGCGTCGCGCCACCGGTTTTTTCTTCCGGATCTTTTCGCTGCTAGCATTCTCCGGAAACTCGCACATCGGCACGCTTTTGGTGGGCTCTCGCAGTGCGTATTCGACGTTTTGGGAAAACACAAGAACCTCGATCTTTCTTGAAACTGGATATTGACATCCAGTTATTGCTGGGTATTCTGGTCTTAATTGGACTTAAATATCCAATTCTGGGCCGCTTCGGCCCAGCCGACAACCTCGAAAAAGGGTCCAGGCATGAAACGCATCGATGAAGCTCGACTGGAAACCGACGTTGCTTACCGTGTGGGATATACCGGCGAATTCATGGGATTTGATGGGCAAGACATAGCCGCGATCCACGGCACGGCTGCGGCCCTGGCTCCCTTGGTGCCAGGTTTGGTCGATGCCGTTTACGAAAAGTTGTTCTCCTACGACGCAACGAAACGCCACTTCGTGCCGCGGCAATCTGGCTACTCGGGTCCGGTTCCGCAGGATCTGGAATCGCTTGTCCAGGACCACGAAATGATCAAATTTCGCAAGGAACACCTGGCTCGTTACCTTGCCGCCCTGGTGACACGGCCCTACGACGGCAAAATGATCGGCTACCTGGACATGGTCGGCAAAATGCACACGCCGCAGGCGGGCTCGCCGGAACTCGATGTTCCGTTGGTCCAGATGAACGCCCTGATGGGTTTCGTGGCCGACGCACTGGTGGCCACGATCTTCAGCCTGGGACTCGATCGAGCCACCGAAACGCGGACCGTGCGAGCATTTAGCAAGCTCCTCTGGCTGCAGAATGACCTGATTACGCGCCATTATCAGGCAGCCAGCGAACCGGCGACATTCGCGGCGTGAATGCCGGGCCGCAGCAGTAACGGCTTTGACCCAAGGCCTGGACGGCGCGGCCGCCAACGGCCAAAATCACGCTCGTGGCATTCACCTTCAAAGCCGCCTTGTTGCGACTCTTCACGACACCCTACACACCGGAGCCATTGCTCCGCACGTTCCTCTCGCGCGCTCAGACGCAAGAGGACTCGCGAGCCCAGGTGACCGTCGCGGTGCTGGACGCCGCTGAAGCCGGGCGTATGTTCGGTACTCCTCTGGCCCGTCGCGGGATTCAGCCGGTTTACTTGCGCATTGAGAATCGCTCGAGCGCGCCGTTGCGCTTGCAGTTGGTGCGAATCGACCCGAACTACTACACACCGCTCGAGGCCGCCGCCGCCAATCATTTTTCGATTGCCAAGCGGCTTTCCGCCTTCGGCCTGGTCGGCTTGTTGTATTTCTTACCGCTCTTGGTCCTCGTCCCGTTCAAACTGATCACTGCCTATCGCGCCAATCGCCGGATGGACGATTTCTTTCGATCCCAGGCTCTTCCGCTCCGCCCCATCAACCCTGGCGCAGTGGTTGAAGGATTTGTTTTTACCCCGCTCGATGCGGGCACCAAGGTGGTCCACATCTCGCTGCACGCGGCCGTCCACTCGCTGGAAGATGCCGCGTCATCTTCTCCCGCCGATGCAACCACCGATGATTCGGTCGAGTTCACGTTTTCGATCACGGTGCCAGGCATTGCCGCCGATTATTTGCGCCGCGATTTCAAGTCGTTGATACCCCCCTCCTCGCTCGTCGAGTGCGACGAGGCGTTGCTTGTCCGCCGCCTGGCTGGAATGCCGGCTGCCACTACGAACGCCACCGACACAGGCACCGGCGACCCGGTCAATCTCGTGGTCATCGGTGATTTCGAGACCCTGCTCGGGGCGTTTGCCGCACGCTGGGATGAGAGCGAAACCATTACGCTGGCAACGTGCTGGAAGACGGTTCGTGCTTTCTTGCTCGGATCGCAATACCGTTATTCGCCCGTCAGCGCGTTGCATTTGTTTAACCGCGGCCAGGACGTGGCGCTGCAACGCTCGAGACGATCGATCAACGAGCGACTTCATTTGCGACTGTGGCTCACGCCGCTCGAATTTCACAAAAATCCTGTCTGGGTCGGGCAAGTCAGCCGCGACATCGGTGTGCGATTTACCACCAAAGTCTGGAACCTCACCACGCATCGTATCGATTCCGATGTCGATGAGGCCCGCGACTATGTAATCGAGGATCTTCTGCAAGCGGAACGAGTGGAAGCCGCGGGCTACGTCGATGGCGTTGGTGCCTGCGATAATCTGCACCCGCGACACAATCTTACCGGGGACCCGTATTTCACTGATGGCAAACGGGCCGTCATTTTGATCTCGCCCACTCGAACCGAACCGCGGTTCGTCGCCTGGTCCTGAGCACTTTGCCGTGTCGATCGCTTTGCTGAAAACCCATCTCTCGCGAATTCTGACGGCCGACGGTTGGCTTTTGTTTGCGACGCGCGGCTTGCGGATGTTCGCTTACGGCTTTCTGTCGATCGTGCTGATTCTGTATCTCAAGGCCGAAGGACTGAGCGAAACGGAAATCGGCCTGCTGTTGACGATGACCCTGCTGGGCGACACGGCCATCTCGCTGTGGATCACGACCACAGCCGATCGCCTGGGCCGGAAGCGGATGCTCATTCTCGGCGCGATCCTGATGGCCGCGGCCGGCGCGGTGTTCGCACTTACGAACAATTTCTTGTGGCTGGTGATCGCCGCCACGATTGGGGTCTTGAGCCCCAGTGACAAAGAGGTCGGCCCGTTTCTGGCAATCGAGCAAGCGACGCTCTCGGAGACGATCGAGGATCGGCAGAGAACCGGCGTCTTCGCCTGGTATAACCTGATCGGTTCGGTGACGGCCGCCTTGGGCGCGCTGGTCGGCGGTTTCGCCTGTCAGGAGTTGCTGCACGTTGGCGCGACGGGAGCGGCCGTGTATCGACCACTGGTCGTGGCTTACAGCGTGGTTGGCGTGCTCCTGGCTGTCGCCTTCACGTTTCTCAGCCGCGCAGCCGAGGCGCCGCCGCCAGATGCATCAACGCAGCATTCGCGGTGGCTGGGGCTCCACCGGTCGCGGTCGGTGGTGCTCCGGCTATCGGCGTTGTTTGCTCTCGATGCCTTCGGTGGCGGGTTCATTCTCCAAAGCATCATCGCTTATTGGTTCTACTTGCGATTCGCCTTGGAACCGGCGCTCTTGGGCAGCATCTTTTTCGTGGCCAACCTGCTCGCGGCCGCCTCGGCGTTGGCGGCGGCGGCGCTGGCCCGGCGATTAGGCTTGATCAACACGATGGTCTTTACCCACCTGCCGTCCAATGTGTTGCTGATCCTGGTGCCGTTGATGCCGAATCTGGAGCTCGCCATCGCGGTTCTATTGGCGCGATTCAGCATTTCGCAGATGGACGTTCCCACGCGGCAATCCTACACGATGGCGGTTGTCCACCCCGACGAGCGATCGGCCGCATCGGGAATCACGACGGTCGCTCGCTCGGTGGGAGCCGCCCTGTCGCCGACCTTGGCCGGCTACCTGCTGGCCGACCCGCGCTGGATCAATGCTCCGTTCTTCATCGCCGGGGGCCTGAAGATTCTGTATGACTTGATCCTCTACCGAGCGTTCATGGCGCATCAGCCGCCGCAAACATCTGTCGAGAACTGAATTGCGGCTGTTGGCATCAAGAAACTGTTGTCACGCTTGCTGCTAATGCGTGGTTTCGCTCAAGCCTCGGCGACTTGCAGCACGAGTTTGCCCGTGTTTTCGCCTTTGAAAAGCTTAAGCAGGGTTTCGGGAAACGTTTCCAGTCCCTTCACGATATACTCTCGTGATTTGAGCTTGCCCGCGGCCATCCAACCAGCCATTTCGCGCCCGGCCTCGGCGTAGCGATCGGCGTAGTCGAACACGACCATGCCTTTCATGCTCGCGCGATTGACCAGTAGCGACAGGTAGTTGGCGGGGCCTTTTACCGGACCGGTATTGTTGTACTGCGAAATGGCGCCACAAATGACGATCCGCGCATCGCGCGTGATTCTAGTGAGTGCGGCATCGAGAATCTCGCCACCCACGTTATCGAAATAGACATCGATGCCTTTTGGGCAATGATTCCTCAAGGATTCCTTGACGTCTTCGTGCTTGTAATCGATGGCCGCGTCGAACCCGAGCTCTTCGTGAATGTATTTGCACTTCTCGGCGCCGCCGGCGATGCCGACGACGCGACAGCCTTTGATTTTGGCGATTTGTCCCACCACCGTGCCCACGGCGCCTGCCGCGCCCGAAACCACCACGGTCTCGCCCGGCTTCGGCTGGCCGACGTCCAACAGGCCGAAGTAAGCGGTCATGCCCGGCATTCCCAGCGTGCCAAGATAAACTGGCAGCGGAGCTACTTTCGGATCGACTTTGGTCAGTCCTTTGCCATTCGACGTCAGATACTCCTGGATGCCCAAGGTGCCGTATACGAAATCGCCAACCGCGAATTTCGCGTTCTTCGAGGCGATGACGCGGCCGACGCCGCCTGCCCGCATGACCTCTCCGATGCCCACGGGTGGAATGTACGATTTGCCCTCATTCATCCAGCCCCGCATGGCCGGATCGAGCGAAAGATAAAGCGTCTTGATCAGCACCTCGCCATCGCCCGGCTCGCGAACCGGCTCTTCGCCGTACGTCCAATCTTCGCGCTTCGGAACCCCGACGGGACGAGCGGCGAGGCGAAACTGGTGGTTAACTAAACTCATATCGATGTGCTCCCTGGGAAAGCGCGTGACGTATTCGAAAAATAACCGGCAGCCGTCGACCCTTGGATCAGTTGATTTCCTGAATCCGGATATTGCGCCAGCGGACTTCTCGAGGATCCTGGTTGTCTCCGACGCCGTGAACTTGTAGCGCGATGAACCCTTTGAGCGTCATGCCGTCCTTCAGATCGGCGGCTGGCACGCCGTTGAGCCAGGTCTTGATCGAGTCACCGCGACACTCGATGCGAAACTTGTTCCACTCGCCTGACTTGAACGCCTTGCGCGCCGCGTCGTTTTTCGTAAGATCATTGAGCCAGCCGCGTCGGCCCTCGTCGTAAATGCCGCCGCTCCAGGCGCGCTCCAAGGGATCGATCTCGACCTGGTACCCGTGCACTCGGCCCGCCGGGATTTTGATCTGCTTACCCTCCGATTCAATCTGTTTCGGCTCGTCGAAGCACTGGCTGCGAATCTGCACTCCAGAGTTCAGTCGAGGATCGACTTTGAATTCCAGCTCCAGCACGAAATCGCCGTAGTCCCGCTCGGTGCAGAGAAACGAGTTGCCCGTGTTGGGCACGCTCGTGCCAATGATTTCACCGGCTTCGGCCCGATACTTGGCGGCCCCGCCGCGTTGTTTCCAGCCATCCAGCGAGTGGCCATCGAACAAAGGTTTGAACTGGTTTTCCGCCGCCGCGCCGAGCAGCGTAGTTGCAATCGTCAACAAAAAGGCGATGGCGAATCGAATGGACGTTTGTTGCATGATCATGGTGGTCTGCGTGGGTTATTGAAACGGGAAGCGTTTTCACTATCGAAACCGCTCCCAGCTTAAACATGCTTGCGGGGTCACGTCTACCAATGCCGCCAATTTCATCGCCGGTCCGGACGATTTTTCTCCAAACCGGAGCTGAACTGCCGCCGATATCCTCATTTGGTAGCCGCTGGTATACTCTGGACAGTTGCCACCGCCACTGTTCTTTTCGGACTCAGACGCACGCGTGAGGCGAAAATGGTGCGAGTCAACATCCTTCGCGGTCTCGGGCGCTGGGCCGGCGCGAGCTTCGCACTCTTTCTTGGTCTCGCGATTGACCTGTCCGCCGCTGAGCCGGCCAAGCCCGCTAACAGTGCAGTTGTGTCAAAATCGACCGACGCGCCGAAGCACACGGTGGTTCGCGGACGCGTCCTCTTGCCCGACGGAATGCCGGCGGTTGGCGCCCTGGTGACGGTCAACGGCCCCATCGTCGTTCTGACGGGTAGAGGAGGGAACCGAATTCTCTCTAACGTCCAAAGTACCGCCTGCAACAACCACGGCGAGTTCTCGTATGATTTTCCCGAATGGGTAAAAACAATTGCTGTCCGCGTCAACGCGCCGGGAACGGTAGCAACCATGGTCTATCCGCTCCTTCCGGCCGTCGAAAATGTGGTGCAGTTAAGCGCTGGAGCTCGCGTAAACGGGCGCGTCCTGCGCCAGGCCAAGGGGATCGGCGGTATCCAGGTTGTGCTCGTGAGCGTTCCCCCAGATCCACTCGAAAAATATGCTGCGGAAACCAACGACGACGGCCGGTTTACGATCGACCACGTTCACCCCGTGCGCGATCATCAATTGTTCGTGCCCATGGATTCGGTCGCTGACGATAATCTGGCCGCGATCGTACAGTCCTTCCGCACGGGCTACGAGGGCCAGCTTACCGAAGTGGCCGAGTTGAATCTGCATCCCGCCGGCACGGTTCGTGGAAAGGTCGTGATGTCGAAAGGAGAAAACCCGCACGGCTTGTCGGCAGTCATAGGCCGAATCGCTGTAAGTGGTGGCGATAGTCAGTCCACGCCCATCGGCAAAGACGGAACCTTTGTGTTTTACGGTGTCCCAAAGGAGTCGGTCATGCTGTGGGTCACGGAAGGAGGGACGGCGAGTCTCGCTTATCGGCCTTCGTCGAAAAACCATAGCCTCGACCCAGTACAACGAGACCATCTGTGCGGACGCGTCGATGAAGATCTTGCTCTGACTGTACTTCTCGACACGATCACGGCGCCAGAACGCACGCTGCGTGCGTCGGAAGTTCGGACCATCCAAGCTCAGGCAATGGCCCAAGCACAACGCGCCCAAGCCATAGCACAAGCACAGCAAGCTCAGGCCATCGCCCAGGCACAACGCGCTCGCCTCGCGATGCGGGTCAACGGCGGAGCTGTCCTGCGAGCAAATCCCTACGCCCCGTCCGACGAGCGAACAGCCCGGCAAAAGCAATTGCTAGAAGAGCCACTACGGGGCATCAGCGATTCGCCCGAAGCGGCGCCCTCCGCTGGCAAACAGCCCTGACGCGCGGCACTTTGCCATAGTTAGCCATTCGGTAGCTGCTGGTATACTCTGGACAGGTGCCAACGTTTAGGCCGTTGTTGGACCTGGTCGCGCAAATGCGAGGCGAAAATGGTGCGAGTCAGTACTGTTCTCGGGCTCTGGGCTGGAGTGAGCTTCGTGGTATTACTTGGCCTCGCCATCGATCTGTCGGCCGCTGAGCCAGCCAAGCCTGCTAAAGACGCGCCGAAACGATCAGTGGTTAGAGGTCGCGTCCTTTTGCCCGATGGAACGCCGGCGGCAGGCGCGTTGGTAGCGGTCAATGGCCATATCGTCGTTCGCACGGCCCAAGGAGGGAACCAGCTTGTCCTTAATACCGAAAAAGTAGCCTGCAATGAAAATGGAGAATTCTCCTTTGAGTTTTCGCAATTCGTGCAGACAGTTGCTGTCAGAGTAGACGCACCCGGAACCGTGGAGGCCAAAGACTACCCTCTGCTTCCCACCATGGAAAACGTGGTGCAGTTGATGGCCGGAACTCGCGTGAGTGGGCGCGTGCTTCACCAAGCCAAGGGAGTAAGAGGCATCCAGGTTGTGCTCGTGAGGATTCCCGTGGATCCACGGGGAAGGCACACAGCGGTCACCGATGAAGAGGGCCGGTTTACGATGGACCACGTCCATTCCGAGCGCGATCATCAATTGTTTGTGTCCATGGATTCAGTGGCGGCAAATAACCTGGCCGCGGTCGTACAATCGTTCCGCGCTGGCCACGAAGGCCAGGTTACCGAAGTAGCCGAACTTAACCTGCATCCAGCGTATACGGTGCGTGGAAAGATCGTGTTCTCGGACGGGCGAAGTCCCCGGAACTTGTCCGTCGTAATTGCCCGGACTGTTGTTGGCGATAGCCAGGCCATGCTGGTTGGCGAGGATGGAACATTTCTATTTGAGAATATCCCAAGGGAGCCGGTCATGCTTTGGTTCACGGAGGGGGGAGCGGTCAGCCGCGCGTACCGACCGTCACCGAAAAACTATAGCCTCGACCCAGTGCAGCGAGACCATCTGTGCGGTCGCGTTGACGAAGATCTCGACTTAACGGTCCTGCTCGATCCGATCACAGCGCCAGAACGCACGCTGACCCAGGCCAGGGCGACCGCGCAAGCCGCGCGCATCGCGGTGCCGGTCAACGGCAGGCTTGTCGTGCAAGAAAAGTCCTACGCTCCCTCTGACGAAAAAACGGCACGGCGAATGCAATTGCAAAGCGAGCCGTTACGAGGCATCAGCGAATCGCCCGAAGCGGCGCTGAACCCTGGCAAACAACCCTGATGCACGGCGCTGTGCTCAGAAAAAGTCAATCGCCTCAGTGGCCACCGGGCGGAACGTATTTGGTCAGCCAGGCAAAAACTTCGCGGTGCCAGTAGGCGCTGTTGGCTGGTTTCGAAACCCAGTGGCCTTCGTCCGGGAAATTAATCATCTTCGATGGCACCCCGAGGCGCTGGAGCGCGGTGAAAAGCTGATAGCCCTCATTGATCGGGACTCGGAAGTCCAGGTCGTTGTGGATGATGAGCATCGGCGTCTTGAAATTCTGGGCAAAGCGATGCGGCGAATGTTTTTCGTACGAGTCCCGTTTGCCCCATGGCGGACCGCCGTGTTCCCATTCGTCGAACCACAGTTCGTCGGTGCTCGCATACATGCTGTCGAAGTTGTAAACGCCGCAGTGCGTAATCAGAGTTTTGAATTTGGTCGTGTGCCCCTCGAACCAGTTCATCATATAACCGCCAAAGGAAGCCCCGGCGGCCGCCATTCGCGAGGTGTCGACGTAGGGCAGCTTCTCGAGATAGGCCAGGCCGGCCATCAGGTCGTCGAAGCACTTGCCACCCCAGTCGCCACTGATGCCATCGACATAAGCCTGTCCAAAGCCGGTGCTGCCACGCGGATTCGGTAGCGCGACGACGTAGCCTTGCGCCGCCCACAGCTCTGGGTTCCAGCGATTGCTCCAGGAATCTTCCCAAGCGCCCTGCGGGCCGCCATGCACCAAAAACGCCAGCGGCCATTTCTTCGCGGGGTCGAAGCCGGGCGGCTTGAGAATCCACATTTGCATGGGCGTGCCGCCAGCGCCTTTGACCGTCACGCTCTCGGGCTTGGGCAATTGCAGTTCCGCCAGCAGAGCCGCGTTGACCTGGCTCAGATTGCGGGCTTGTCCTTTAGGGTCCACGAGCATGACTTCCGGGGGCTGATTGATCGCCGCCCGCGCGCAAGCCAGTTGCTTGCCATCGGCGCTCATGCTCAGAGCGGAAAACATGCCGCCGCTGATGAGCTCGGCAAACTTGCCATTCTTGACCGAAAGCTTGAAGATCGGCGCGCCGGCGTTTTGATCGGCCGTGCAGTAGATCGTGTCGTTGTCGGCCGACCAGACAAAGCCCTCGATCGAGCGATCGACCGCTGCGGTAATGCTGCGCGCCGCCCCACCCGCTGCCGGCATGACCATCAACTCCCAGCGATCCGCCTCGTAGCCCGGCCGCTTCTGGGCCCGATAAGCCAGCCATTTGCCATCTGGACTGAACCGTGGGCAACCGTCGCCGGCCAGATTTCCAGCCGTCAGGTTTTCCGGCGTGCCGCCGCTCGTGGCTACCCGATAAAGATCGTAATTCGTGCTCCAAGCTTCATCCCGCACCGGCGGAGCCGCATAGACCAGCGAACCGCTGTCGGGAGTAAACGTGAAATCGTCGCCGGAGGAGAACGTCGTTGACGTGGGATAAGCGTCGCGGTCGCCGGGCGTGAGGTCGCGCGGGTCGCCTCCCGCGGAGGGCACGATGAACAAGTGCTGGCGCTTGTCTTCGACCCAAGAATCCCAGTGTCGATAAAACAGTTTATTGAATACCCGGGCCTTGACCGGGTTCTTGTCGTTTTCTTCCTTGCGAGTCTTGTTCGCGGCGTTGCTTTCAGCGTACGGCTTGTCGGAGTATTCGGGATAGACGGCCGAGACAAAGGCAATCGATTTGCCATCAGGCGACCAGATGCCGGTGCGGGCTTCGGTGGCAATCGTGGTCAACTGTCGAGCCTCGCCGCCGGACAGATCGATCAGCCACAACTGCGTATCGCCAGAGCGGTCGGACTCGAACAAGATCTGCCGGCCATCGGGGCTGAATCGCGGGCGGCGATCGTGCTTGGTCCCGCTGGTGAGCTGCTTGGGCGCTCCACCTTCAGTCGCGACAGTCCAAATATTGGACGTCGTGGAATTCTTCGCCAAATCGACCGTAGTCAAAGCGTATGCCACGATTCGACCATCGGGGCTGATTTGCGGCTCGGCAATCCGGCGAAGAGCAAATAAATCGTCCAGCGTCATGGGACGAGTCGTGGATGCGGCAGCGGCCATGTGCAGTAGGGACCCTAATACGATGGGAATAAAAAAAAGACCAGCTCGCATTGCAGTTTCCTCAATGGGTAGAGGCCGGCTTTGGCAGTGCCCGGCGCGGAACATCGCGATGGTGACCGCCCCAAACTGTAAACAGTATGGAGATGTCGTTGCCGGTAGGCAAGCTTGGAAACAGATTCGGAGGGCGATGCCGGCACCGTTTGGTTAACGGCGATTCCAGCGGCGCCAACTCCACACAGCCAAGCCGGCGAAACCAAATGCGGCAAGGGCGAAGGCGGAGGGCTCGGGAACACCGGCCACACTTGCCAACCGGAATCCTTCGCTGGAATTCAAATTCTGGGGAAGATCAGTCAGTAAAACGCTGGTGGTAAAGAAGGAAGCAGAGTCAACCGAATACGGCGCGCCGCGCATGATTCGAAATGAGTCATGGCTGAATGATTCTGTCCATTGAATGATGTTACCAGCCTGGTCAAAAGTCCCGTACGGGCTTGGCGAGGCGGTGTAAGCACCCACGTCGGTTGGATGGTTGACCGCGTAATGCCAATTTGCCGAGTTGCTTGAACCCGGAGGGGCTACGGCGCTTGGCAGCGTGTTGCTGCTCGTGGCATATTGAAAGTAAGAGCCTGTCGCTGAATTGTAGAACCCAGCTTTGTTCCACTCATCGACGGTCGGTAGAAACACTCTCGCGGCCGGATTGCGCGTAACGGTCAAGCCGTTAGTGGGAGCGGGTGTGCCGCCTTCGAGGGTGTAGGCCCCCGTCTCGGTATCACCATTGCCTTGGCCGTTGTTAATCCAATTGGCAAAGCGAGCCGCGTTGTACCAGGATACGGAACTGACAGGTTGGTTCGCTCGACCCGCAACAATGTTGTACTTGCTGCCGTTGACACCGCCGGCGTTAAAACTGATCCCCAGAAAAGTGTCTTGCGATGGCTCGTGGTGGTAGAGCCCGAGCGGGTCGGCTCCGCTAGGATCTTTGGCGTTTAGAAATTCGACGTATTGGGCGTTGGTGACGTCGTACGTGCCGATGTTATACGAGTAACCCACGGCGCCGAGGCCCGTCGCCGTTTCGGCCGCATTGCCCGGATTACCAACCGGCGACCAGTTGATCGTGACGGCTCGTGCGTCAGTGGAAAGCGCCAAGACGAGCATGGTCGCGAAGAACACATTGAAACGGATCATTAGCCGCTCCTTCTCTGATCTGTAGCCGCGCCCCGGAATGAGTATCAGACCCCCAGGAGGTCAAGTCAAGCGTAATCCGCGGCAAGCCCATGGACCTTCATAGGATTCTCGAGTGACGGCAGACGACAGGGCAAACGGAGTAACGCGCGAACTGATCGTCCGTGTGTACTACTTGTCTTCCGAAGGCCGTGGGATGTGCAAGTGCTGATCGGCTGAAATCCCGCAATTCTCCACCATCGATTTGCGATTTGGGGCGGGCTTCTTGATGCGGTGCTTGACCGGCACGGCGGATTTCTTTACTGCGTTGTCGGGACTCGGTGCGACCGGGGTGCGATTCTTTTTTACCTTGCATTGCAAGTTGAAAGAGTTGCTTTCTAACTGCCGAAAACATGGCGGAAGCGAGGGACAGCATGATGGCGGCCTTTTTGCGTCGGAAACTCAAAAACGAATCCAACAGGCCGCCTAAACCTGGTGCTACCAGCATAACCCCGAGTGATCGCAGCACCAAGTGCCGGAATGTTTTGACGGACCAAAGCAGAATGCAGATTTCGCACGAATTGGCTCGCGAATAGGCTGACGCAGCGTTCGCAGACGGAGGGTTCCTACATTCCCAAGCTTGCCATACCTGAGGGAATCGACCTTGAGCCTTGGGCCTTCGTTCTCTAAACTCGCCCCCCCGCCAAGAGTCTCTCCGCTGGTAAGCATGGAGGCCGCAGTGACCGAGTATCGCGCGCAGACCATCCGTTGTCTGGTGTTTTTGTTGTCGCTCGTTTCCACGTCGTTGGCCAAGGCCGACGAATTGGGCGCTGGCGCGCCAGCGCCATCTGCACTAGCCGCAGGCAAGGCCGTTGAGAGCATACCCGCTGGAGTACACGCTGCGCCCGGGTTCTCAGATGCCGAGCGCATTGCGCGGCTGGATCGCTCCGTCGAATCCGATGAGAAGCGGATCGGCGAACTGAAAGCCAGCCTCAACGATCCGGATAGCGATTTTGCCGCCGCCGAAACTGAGTTCGAGCAGCTAGACGCACAGCTTCTCGAAAAGAAAAAGCAACTCGATGATCTCAAGAAATCCTCCGATTCTGACAAAAGTCGCCTGGCACAAACGGAACTAGCGGCGCTCGAGAAAAAATGGGAGCTGGCCCGGCAGCGCTTCGAGCTGGCGATTCGCGAGCGCAAAGCGTTGCAAGAGAGCATCGCGGCGCTCGAGCAGAAACTTGCCAGTGATCGTCAGGCTTTGGAAGAGCTGCGAGACCCTAAAGCCGCCCAGGCCGCTGGTGTGCCTGCTAACGATCTCATGCCGGGGCACGCAGAGGGCTCACCGCCTGCTGCTGCCAGGTCGGCCACTGCGCCACACGCGTTGCCGGCGAGCCCTAGCGGCGCGAGCGAACACGGGAAGCCGGCGCACGATCACACTCTTCAAGTGAATGCCGACGTGGCGAGCGGTCTCCCGGAGTCGAAGAGCGAGAAGCCCCAAGAGCTGGCAGCCGCGGCCGCAGCTCAAGAAACAGAAGCCGCCGCCGATGCCGCGGAGCACGAGGCAAAGTCCGTCACCGAGCGGATCAAGATCCTGCAAAAGAACATCGCTCTGGCCCGAGAGCTGCGCACGACGGCGCGAGAGAAAATCGACAATGCCGACGGGGTCTTGAAAAGCCTCAATGAAGAACTGTTTCGCAATCCGGCCAATGCCGACGCTCTCAAACCACGAATTCAAGAAGCCACTGCGCGCGTGCTGGAAGCACGCACCGAATCGCGCGACGTGACCACGCATCTGGACGACTTGCAATCGACCCTCGTTTCGCTGCAATCCGAGCAAATCGAGGCCAGCGCCGAAGCGGAACACAAGCGCCAGGCTGCCGAACAAGCCGCAGCAGTCGTTAAGGATTTGCACAATCCATTTACATCACACAACTTGCTGCAATGGCTCATCGACCACGGGCCCAAGTTGCTGGCAATTCTGATCGCGATGTCTACCCTGCTCCGCGTTTCACGAGTGCTCGAAGGGCGGTTTGTCTCACTGGTCGCCAATCGGGGCCGAATTGGCAACCGCGAAGAACGAGAAAGCCGCGCAAAAACATTGCTTGGCATCTTTCACAACGTGGCTAATATCCTCATCCTGGGCGGCGGCGTCGTGGCCCTGCTCGACGAAGTCGGCATCCCAGTCGCGCCGCTGATCGGCGGAGCCGCTGTCGTCGGACTCGCCGTGGCGTTCGGCGCACAGAGCCTGATCAAGGACTACTTCACGGGGTTTCTGGTCCTGCTCGAACAGCAATACATGGTCAACGACGTCGTTAAAATCGGCGACGTGACCGGCCAGGTCGAGCGAATCACCCTCCGCATCACCATGCTTCGCGATTTGGAAGGCCGAGTGCATTTCATTCCCCACGGACAAATTGGCACGGTGACCAACACCACCCACGGCTGGGCGCGCGCCGTGTTCGATATTCGAGTTACCTATCGCGAGAACATCGACCGCGTGATTGAAATTCTCATGCAGTTGGCTGGCGAGCTGCGCAAGAGCGATGCCTACAGCAAGCTGATTCTCGACGATCCCGTGATGCTGGGAGTCGAATCGCTGACCGAGTCGGGCGTGTTGGTGAAATTCCACATCAAGACCCGCCCGCTGCAATCCGCCGACGTCAAGCGTGAAATGCTCCGCCGCATCAAAAACAAGTTCGATGAATTGGGAATCGAATTCTCTTGCCCCCGCATGATGCTCGAACGCCCCGACGACGGCGCTTTGGCCATCATCGCCCGCGAGCGCCGAGCTGGCTAATTGCCCTGCCACGCTTTCGCCTAGGGCCAGTGGCGCGCGCAGGAAAATCGCTGCCTAGACTAGTCCAGCTACCGGCTCGCGGTCTTCGAGCAGATATTGGGGGCGGCCGTTGTGGTCGCGGAGCGTGACAGCCGGGTCGATGCCCAGCAATGGATAGATGGTCGAGAGTACATTCTGCATGCGGATCGGCTTGCCGATGGCTCGTTCGGCGTGCGCGTCGGTGGCGCCGATGACCTGGCCGACTTTCAGCCCACCGCCAGCCATCCAAAGGAAACCGGCTTCCGGCCAATGGCTGCGACCGTCGGGTGTGATATCGCCGATGCGCGGCGTTCGGCCGAACTCGCCTCCCATCAAGATCAACACGTCTTCGAGCAGGCCGCGCGACTCCAGGTCGGTCACCAGGGCGTGCAATGCCTGATCGAGCGGCGGCACTAGTTTTCGCAGCGTCGCGAAATTGTCGCGATGCGTGTCCCAACCGCCAGTCGTGAAACACCCGGTCACGACCGAAACACCGGCTTCGATCAAGCGACGCGCTTCGAGCAGCATGCGACCCGGGTGGATGCCGAACGGAAACGGACCTTCGCCATAGCGGCTGCGAATGCTCGCGGGCTCTTGTTCCACGTCGAACGCATCGCGCACTTTTCCGGACGTGACGATCTCGAGAGCTCGGGCGTGAAAAGCATCGAGGCCTCGAGCCGGCCCATGACTCTCGAAATTTCGGCGCAGCGTGTCGAAAGAGTGTAGTAGATCGCTGCGGTTAACCAAGCGCGCCGCTCCGACGCCCTGGCGTCGCCCCATGTTTTCGAGCGTCTCCTTGGCGTTCCCGCTGGCCACGCGAAAGGGCTCGTACTCGACGCCCGCGTAATAAGGCCGCTCCCAATCGGGTTGATTTCCCAGGCTGACATAGGGCGGAATAGCCGACGTGGTTGGGCACAAGCGGCTCACGACCGAGCCCAACGCCGGGCGCCGAGCCTCATTCGGCACCGACGCGCGCGGCGATTCCTGCCAGGGATAGCCGCTGTAAAATTCGTTCCCCGTGTGCAATTCCGTGAGCTTGACGCCGCGCAGAATCGTGAATTTGTCCGCGATCTTCGCCTGCATCGGCATCAGCTCGCAAATGTCCATCCCGGGGACGTTCGTCTTGATCGGGCTGAATTCGCCGCGGTACTCGCGCGGGGCCTCCGGCTTCATGTCGTACATATCCAGGTGCGACGGCCCGCCACTGAGAAAGATCATAATGACCGATTTTGGGCGCCGGTTTGCAGGCGAAGTCGACTCGGCCTGCAAACGGAGCACGTCGGCCAACGAAAGCCCGCCGAGCGCCAGGCCCCCCACGCGGACGAAACTGCGGCGCGTGAGAATATCGCAAGATGCTGGAGAATTCTGTTTGACCACGGTCATCGATTCTCCTCCTCAGAGCACGAACTCGATCGCCAGGCAGTCGATCGTCGGACAAAGGTCACGCTACGGAACGATCTGGTGCGAAACGTTCAGTCTGCGCCCTGATTTATCCTCTATTTCCGGGGGGATTTCAAGTTGCCAAGCCGATCGCGCCGGTTGCAAAGTACCGAATTTGGAGGGGGGCCGAGGACGAGATACAATCAGAGCGATTATCAAGAGCCAAGTCAGGGGTCCGCCAAGGTCCAACGCCCAACGAGGTCGCGACACGATTGCGATCAACGTCACGGCGATGCCCACGACTCTGACAGGCCAATCTGACTCGTTTGCCACGGTTATCGACAGCGTACCTTTGGGTATTATCTCAACATGAAAAAACTACTCGCCTGCTGCGCGGTTTGGCTCATCGCTTCACCTATTGCCGTTTGGGCCGCGGAGGCAAAGCGACCTAATGTTTTGTTCATCGCGGTTGACGACTTGAATCATTGGGTCGGCTATCTCGGACGCAATCCGCAAACGATCACGCCCAACATCGATCGGCTGGCCGCTCGCGGGGTGCGATTCACGCGCAGCTATTGCGCGGCGCCGGTTTGCAACCCTTCACGCACGGCGCTGATGTCGGGGCTGCGGCCGTCGACCACTGGCGTGTACGAAAACAAGGATGACTGGCGGACCGTCGTTTCGCCTGAGCTTCCGCTGACCACGACCTTCCGCAAGGCCGGATATTTCGTGGCCGGGTCGGGGAAAATCTATCACGGAGCGTATCCACGGCGCAGCGAATGGGACGACTACTTCAAAGAGGCGCCGGACGATCCGAAACCCGACGGGGACAAGGGAGTGGGTGGAATCCGTTTTGGCAAGCTCGATTGTCGCGATGAAGAAATGCGCGATTGGGATATCGTTCAATACGGCATCGATCAGCTCGCAAAGAAGCACGACAAGCCGTTTTTCCTGGCAGTTGGCCTGCACAAGCCCCACATGGGCTGGTTCATTCCGCGTAAATACTATGACATGCACCCACTGGACAAGATCGAGCTTCCGCCAACCTTGGACACCGATCTGGCGGATGTCCCACCGGCCGGAGTGCGGATGGCCAAGCCGGACGGGGACCACAAGGATATCCTGGAGTCGGGCCGCTGGAAAGAGGCCGTGCAAGGCTACCTGGCAGCCGTCTCGTTTGCCGATGCCATGATCGGGCGACTGCTCGACAGCTTCGATAAGAGCGAATATCGCGACAACACGATCATCGTATTTTGGGGCGACCACGGCTGGCACCTGGGCGAGAAGCAACACTGGCGCAAATTCAGCTTATGGGAAGAGGCCACGCGCGCTCCACTGATTTGGGTTGCGCCCGGGGTCACCAAGGCCAATACGGTCAGCGACCGAACGGTGGATTTTCTCAGCATTTATCCGACGCTGACCGATTTGGCGGGGATCCCGACGCCCAAGCATGTCGAGGGAAAAAGCATCCGCCCCTTGTTGGTCGATCCGAAAGCAAGTTGGGTCGACCCGGCGATCACCACCTACCAGTATGGAAATCATGCCGTCCGCACCGAGGGCTGGCGATACATCCGCTATGTCAATGGCGACGAAGAATTGTACGACGAGTCGAAAGATCCCTATGAATGGACCAATCTCGCCACTCAGCCACAGTTCGCCGCCAAGAAATCCGAACTAGCCAGGCTGCTACCGGCCACCAATGCGCCAGACATCTCGGAAAAGTCGCGAGTCGCAGCAAAAGCCAAGGCACAAGCCAAAGCCGCACGGAAATCAAAACGTAACGAAGTTGGAAACGAATGATGTCCACACTCCACGCAATGACGAGCATCCGTTTGGCCGGCCGGACAGCGTGCCTCGCGCTCGGACTGTGGATCGTCTGTAGCTTTAGCGCGTCGGCCGCTGACGCGCCAACTCCGCGAAAGCCCAACATTGTTTTCATCCTTGCCGATGATATGGATCACTACAGCTCGAAATGCAGTACAGATAACGAATAATATGGCGTATTCTGCGAATTGCGCGTGAAGGAAATCATGGCGAATTGGATTCAATTTGGTCGAATTAACTACACTTATCTACACCACGGACTCCAGTACAATCGTATTCTAAGAACTTTTTTTGCTCTTGGCGGATGCCAACGATCGTGTCCTTCCGGCAGGCGTGAAAAATCTTTGGAGGCCGTCCGGTCGTGGTCGGCGATCACGGGGCGTGGAGGCTGCCTGACCGTTTCCGGCAGACGCCATGCGATTTCATGGAATCGGCGGGTTATTGCGCCCGTAATGCCTTGAAGTGGTTGTGCAGCGCCCCGAGATCTCGATCGCAGATGCGTCCGACACGATCGTTCTGGATCATTTCTGCGCACCACGCCACCACCTCGGGTAGCGTCCGTCAAGAAGCTATGTAAGCCGGGTTTGGTATACCAAAGCGTTCGCGACGAGGGGTCGCGGCTGCTTCGTGTTTCCCGAACCTGAGGAGCTTTGACATGACGAAGATTATGGGGATCGATCTTGGCAAATTCAAGAGTGTGGCCTGCTTGTTCAACTCCGCCGACGGCGAGTATTCGTATCGTACATTGCGGACGACCCCGGTTGCTCTAAGGGAACTGCTGACGGGAGAGTCGCCAGACCGGGTTGTGATCGAGATTGGAGCACAGGCAGGTTGGATAGCGGATCTCTGCGAATCATTGGGCATTGAACTCCAGGTGGCGAACCCACACCACGACGCGTGGCGGTGGAAGAACGTGCGTCGCAAGACCGATCGGGACGACGCGGTTCGCTTGGCTCAGATGTCTGAGATGGGCACTCTCCCAACGGTGCATATGCCAAAGGCGGCAATACGGCAGTGGCGAAGCTTCATCGCTTACCGACATTCACTGGTCACTCGTCGGACCGCGATCAAGAACAACATCCGTTCGATTCTCGACCAACAAGGCATTTCTTGGCCGTCCGGCCGTGCCGGCTGGACCAAGAAGACGCTTCAGATGCTTTGCACGTATACATCCGAAGTCAGCGAGGGAAAGGCCAGTGAGTTGTGGCGTATGCAACTCTTACTCGAGCACAAGTCCCTTCAGCAAATGGAGGAGATGATCACCCTGATTGAAGACAAGCTTGACGCGGTTGCCATGGCCGACGAGCGTGTGCGACGATTGCGAACGGTCCCCGGCATCGGGCCACGGTTGGCTGAGTTGGTCGTGGCGGTCATTGATGATCCACATCGGTTCAAAACGGCGAAGCAACTGGGAGCTTATGCCGGGCTCGTTCCAAAGCAGTACGAGTCCGGGACGATGTCGCGCCAAGGACGGATCACGTGTCGAGGAAACTCACTACTCCGGGCGGTACTGGTCGAAGTGGGCTGGATGATGCGTCGATACAACACCTGGTTTGAAGAAATCTTCGATCGTGTATGCCGAGGTGCCAAGACCCGCAAGAAGATTGCGGTGGTGGCCGTTGCTCGTCGAATTTTAATCTGCTGCTGGGCGATGCTCCGCGATCGGACCGACTGGCGGTGTCCCGTGCCCACGTGACTAGCCTCCCCTGATAACCCTTTGACAGCTCAACGCAAGATCACCAAGTCCAGCATGATTGATCAGTGTCATCCCGGTGCGCAAGTGGGACTTTGAGTTCCGACGTCAAGAATGGGAGGCGCTGCATAGCTGAATAGGCCCGCGAAGCGGACAACTATCGCGAGAGCTTGAATAGGAGTTTGGAATCAATCATCTGGAACACTTGACATGCCCGGCTTCATAGGAGATGCGCACAATTGATTTTGGGTAGTGCCTGTGTGAACGGCGCTCTAAAACGCCAGCGCTTGGTCGGGAGATCTGCGTAGGATCGTGAGAAGCGGCGTCCTTGGCCGGACTCGCCAATTTGTAACGGA